>CALATR010000636.1 GCA_937891875.1 uncultured Pseudomonadota bacterium
CCAGGCGGGCGCGCTGGCGGGCGATCTCTCCCAATGGACCAGCACTTCCGACGTCCCGCCACGCGACCCGGGAGCGCTCGATGTCGCCGAGGGCGAGGGCCACGTCGCCGAGGGTGGCGTCGCGCCAGGGGCGCAGGGCGGCGGGCCACTCGGCGACGCCGGTGAGCACGGGCAGGGCTTCGGGGTAGCGGTGGTCGAGCACCAGGAGCTGGGCGGCGATGAGCCGGGCGCCGGGGCGCTCGTCGACCGCGAGCAGGGCCCGGGCGGTAGGGGTCGGCGCGGGGTGGCCGGTCGCGAGGGAGACGCTGCCGAGGCAGGCCAGGGTGGCGCCGTCGTCCGCACCCTCGTCGTGGGCGGCGCGGCAGCGGTCGAGCGCCTGGTCCCAGCGCCCGGTGGCCAGCGCGGCGTCGGCCTGGTGCAGGCGCACGGTGGCACGCGGCCAGTCGGTGCGCTGGCGGGCGACCTCGTCGAAGTAGGTGCGCGCCTCGCGGTGCAGACCCAGCTCCTGGTAGGCCAGGGCCATGCGCTGGTAGAGGGCGGTGCGCTGGTCCGGGTCGTCGGTCTGCACGAGGCGCTTGCGCAGGGCGTCGATCTGCTCGAGGGTCACGTCGCCGCGGGGGGCATCGGCGACCCGGGGGGTCCACGGGTCCATCGGCAGGCGCACGTGCCGGGGGTCGAGGCGGGGGGTCCAGGCGTCGCCCAGGAACGGGCGCAGGGGCATGCGCGGGGGACGGGCTGGCTTGCGCACGACCGTGTCCGCCAGCAGATCCTCGATGGACGCGGGCTGGGGCTCGACCGTGGTGACGGCCCGGGGCCGCTCGGTCGTGTGGATGACCCACAGGCCGTCCTCGCGCTCGATCCGGGCGTCGATTCGGTCCGAAGTGACGTACAACGTCATGAACCAGGTCCCGCTGCCGATGGACGCCGCCCACGCGTCGACCACGTGCTCGGTGCGCTGCTCGTCGAGCTGCAGGTCCAGGGGCTTGCGGTTGTCGTGCACCACGATCTCGATGGTGCGCGGATCGATCCGGGGGAAGACCTCGACCGAGGCCCCGTCGGACAGCTCCAGCTGGACCGCGCCGATGGGCGTGTCCTGGGCATGGGCGGTGAGCGCCAGCAGCAGTGCGAGCACGGCGCCTCCTAGAAGCGCACGGCCAGGCCCGCGCCCAGCCGCCAGGTGTTCCAGTTGAAGCCGGAGCCGGTCGTCGCGAACCGGCGCGCGCCCAGGATCTCGAGCTCCACGGCCTTCACCGGGTCCTGCTGACCGGTCATGAGGCTGGGCTGCACGAGACCCAGGTCGATGCGGGCGCCCATGCGGACCTCGAGGCCCGGGCGGGCGCCGCGGAGCACGGTCGGACCCTCGGTCAGACCCTCGGGGGCCGTGGCGGTGGGGTCCTGACCGGACTCGCTCCACACGACCATGGCGGGGCCGAGCCCGGCGAACATCTCGAGTCCGTCGCCGGCGGCAGGCAGGAAGCGCGCCTCGACCAGCAGCGACATCGGGGCGATCTGCAGGGTGCCTTCGCCCTCGCCGGTCGTGCGGCTGTAGGCGATCTCCGCGTCGAGGGCGAGCAGGCCGTTGAGGGGCACCACACCGCCGAGGCCGGCGACGATTCCGCCGCCCTTGAAGCGGGTCGCGATGGCGGTGTCGTGCCACATCTCGCCGACCCCGCGCAGCACCACCCGGGCGCCGCCGGGAGCCTGGCGCTCGCCCAGCAGGGGCTTCTTCTCGGCCTTCTCCTGGCCTTCTTCCTCGTCGTCGGCCGCGCCGGTGTCCTCGGCGGGCGCATCCTCGGCGGGCGCGTCCTCGGCGGGCGCGTCCTCGGCGGGTGCGTCGGCGCTCTCCTCCGCGGGGGCATCGGGGGGAGTCTCTGCGGGCGCGTCGCCCTCGGCCGCGAGGGCGGAGGTGGCGAAGAAGAGGCTAGCGAGCACGTTCACGAGCACGGCGACGCTCCATGGCCTGTTGCTGGAAGGCGAACGCGACGATGCGGTCGCGGACTTCGGTGGGGATGTCTTCGAAGATCAGGGAGGTACCGGTCAGGCTGGCGAGCACGCGCGCGGGGGTGCTGACCAGCAGGTCCTGACCGTCCAGGGGCAGCTCGAGCCACGCGCGCACCCGCTGGCCGGGGGGCAGGCCCAGGTCGCGCTGCACGGTGAGGCCGTCGGCACCGATCTCGACCAGGTGCTTGTCCAGGTCGAGGCCGATGTCGTGCAGGTCCAGGCGCAGGCGCAGGCGCTCGACCTCCTGCTCCAGGGAGCCGAGGGCCTCGATGATCGCGCGGGCGACGTCACGGAGACCGGCGTCGCCGCGATCGACCCGGCGCAGGGCCGCGCGGGCGGCGGTGGACGCGGGCCGGGCGGCCACGGGCAGGCGAGGCTGCACCATGCCGCCGTCGTCGGGCTCGAAGGCGCACTGCAGCACCGCGTGGACCCGGAACCAGCCCTCTTCGCTCATCGGCGTCGACCCCTGGCGAGCAGACCGAGCACGCCGAGCAGCAGGGGCCAGGCGGCCCAGGGGGACGCGGCGGTCACGGAGCAGTGGAAGCCGCCGACCTCCCCCGCCAGATCCGCGGCGCTGGGCACGGCGGTGTCGCCGGTGTCCTCGACGTCGCCGGTGTCTTCGCTGACGGTGTCCGTGTCGGTGTCGCCCGCGTCGGTGTCGGTGTCGGTCTCGCCGGTATCGGTGTCCGTGTCCCAGGCGATCGGTGGGTCGCTGTCGGTCTCGCCGTCCAGGTCGTCACTCTCGAGCGGAAACTCGATGTCGTCCCCTTCGCCGCCACCCGCGGAGCGCGCCTCGCGCACGCCGAGGGCGCACATGGTGAGCAGGCTGCCGACAACGGCTGCGGGGACGATCCAGCGAATGGGCATGGCGCTGCTGCGCACGTGCACCTCCGGGCCTGACCATCGGTCGGCTCGGGCCGCGCTTGAGTTGGCGGAGATCGGCTGCCTCGCGCACCCGGATCCGACGAAACCGGGTGAAACGGACCGCAGCGCAGAATTGGGTGAGAGTGGTCAGGCAAACAGCACCCCCAACCCTGTTTCCTTGGAGAACGAAATGGAGCCCTTCATCGGTCAGCTGATGCTCTTCGGCGGCAACTTCGCCCCTCGCGGCTGGGCCATGTGTGATGGTCAGCTGCTGCCGATCGCGCAGTACTCGGCCTTGTTCAGCATCCTCGGCACGACCTACGGCGGTGACGGAAGGACGACGTTCGCCCTGCCGGATCTGCGAGGCCGCGTGCCCATGGGCTTCGGCCACGGCCCCGGTCTGTCGGCCCACGGTCTGGGCTCGAAGGGCGGCGAGGAGAACGTCACCCTCACCACGTCGCAGATCCCGTCCCACTCGCACCAGGCGATGGGCAGCAACGCGGACGGCAACGCGCCGAGCCCGGCCGAGGGCACCTGGGGCGTGAGCGGCACCACCACGCCGCCGTCGGGTCCGTACGTGACCACGGCCCCCAACGTCGCGATGAACCCGAGCGCCATCGGCCACACCGGCGGCAGCCAGTCCCACGACAACATGCAGCCCTACATCGCCATGAACTGGTGCATCGCGCTGCAGGGCATCTTCCCCTCGCGGGGCTGAGGTCAGTCGACGACCCGGAAGTCGATGTGCACGTGGTTGTCGTGCCGGACCCAGGAGGGCCGGCGCGACATCCGCAGGCGCCGCGCCACCCGACCGCCGTGCGCTCGGCCCAGGTCGTCCTGGAGGTCGGGCGCGTAGATGACGAGGTCCACCCGCAGGCCGTGGTCGCGGGCGTGGCGGTCGATCGCGTCGAGGAGGGCGGCGAGTGCGTCGAAGTCGGTGCGCTGACCGCCGTCGAAGACGCCGTCGTGGTCGGCGTGCAGGCGGTAGCACAGGGCGTTCCAGGCGCGGCAGGGCAGGCGGACCGGCTGGCCGTCCCGGTCGAGCACCGGCACCATGTGGTCGACGGAGAGTCCGTGCTGGTGGGTCTTGTGGGGCCACAGGTCGCCGCCACCGACCCACGCGGTCTCGCCGTACATCCAGACCACGCCCGGGTGGGTCGCGGCGAGCTCGGCCCAGGCGCCTTCCAGGGTGTCCCTCACCCGGCTGTGCACCGCCGTGCGGCCCAGGCTCGCGCCGAGGTAGCTGTAGGGCGTGACGTTGGGCAGCAAGGTCGACAGCCGTTTGCCGTGCTCCAAGCGGCCGTTTGCGCGATCGCCCACGGCCCGGCTCTCCACGTCGGGCTCGACCAGACGCACCAGATCGCCGCCGATCCTCCAGGTCAGCGCCGCGCCGAGCCCAGCGGCCACGCAGGTCGCCAGCAGCATCGTCGTCCACACGCGCACCCACACCTCCCCAGTCCGATCCTTGCAGGGACCGTGCCGGGGAGGATGTGGTGTGGGTGGGGCGTCGACCGGACCGGTGCGACCAGGAATTGCGGGTCGTCTACTCGGGGTCGATCACACGCCCGTGTTGACCCGCTGGCCCTTGAAGAGGGCGGCGTAGCGGTCGGACTTGCCGAAGCCACGGATGGCGCGGCCCTTGTGGGCGACGCCGCCCAGCTGGCTGCGCACTGCGTCGCGTCGGGTCTGCACGGTCAGGGTGAGCGCGCCGACGATGCCGTGCAGGTGCTGGGCCTGCTCCGGGGTCAGCTCGGCGATCGCCGCGAGGATGTCCTCGGTCAAGCTGGTGATTGCGTCGTGGTCGACCTCGCCGGTCTCGGCCTCGGCGGCCAGGCGGCTCGCCTCGGCGACGAGCGCGTCGAAGGACGACGTGCAGGCCGCGCTCACTTGGCGGCCTCGGCGCCACCGCGAGCCACCACCTGCCAGCCCTCGAGGAGGGTGGTCGTCACCTTGAGGACGTCGCGGATGCGTTTCTCGTCCTTGGTGCGACCGGCCTCGACCAGCTCGCTGATGCACCACTGGTACAGGCCGCCCAGGTTGGCGCACATCTCGGGTGCGGCCTGGGGATCCAGCGCGCTGAAGAGCTCGAGGTAGATCTCGCGGGTGTGGTGGATGTCCTTGCGCCAAGAGACCGGATCGGAGTCCAGGGTGTGCAGGGCTCGGGTGAGCCGGTGCACGGCCTCCTGGAACAACATCATCACGATCTGGGCCGGCGAGGCCGACTCCACGCGATTCTGCTTGTATGCGGCGATGCCACGCATCGATCAACTCCTTCGTGGGCGTTGGGACTACCCGTTGTTCGACGTGCCCATGGCCGCGAAGAGCCCGGCAAGCGAGTTCTGCGCGCTCTGCAGCTTGCCCAGGGTCACCTCGAGGTTGGTGAACTGGGTTCGCATGCGCTCGGCGTAGCTGTCGAGGTAGTCCTGAAAGTCTGCGATCCTCTCCTCGTAACTATCGATGGAAGCCTTGAGCGATTCCTGCTTGGTCACGAGGGCGCCTTCGGCCGAGTCGACCTGGAAGTCGTCGATCTCGGTCTTCAGCGCGGCAAAGGGGCCGTCGGTCGCGGTGAGGAAGGCGACGACCATGTCGCGGTTGCTGGTCAGCTCCTCCTCGAACTTCGTGCGGTCGAAGGTGAGCGTGCCGTCGCGGTTGGTCTTGACTCCCATCTGGGAGAGACCCTCGTAGTCGCTGCCAGCCACGGTGTAGTTGTTCGAGATGATGAGGCCCATTCGCTCGACCGCCCGGCGCGAGGTGGTCTCGCCGGCGAGCGGTCCGCGGTTGCCCGTCTCGGAGTTGAAGAAGCTCTGCTGGTCGTAGTACGAGATCGTCTCGTTGATCTTGTTGAACACGGCCTCGATCTTGTCGATCAGCCCGCTCGTGTCCTGCTCGACCGTCAGGATCTCGGCCGGTCCGCCCTCGGTGCGCAGGGTCAGGTCGATGCCGGGGACCACGTTGTCGAGCACGTTGGTGCTGGAGCTGATGGTGATGCCGTTCAGCTCGACCTCGGCGTTGGTCGCGCCGGAGACCGTGGAGAAGGTCGGCACGACGCCGCCCCCGCTGGTCCCGGTGAGGCCGCTGGTGTCGATGGTGAAGGCGCCCGCGCTGCCGGTCTGGTCCGCCTGCACGACCAGGCGCCAGGGCGTCGAGGCGTCGCCGGTGTTGACGGTGTAGGCCGTGATTCCGTCGACGTCGTTGAGCTTGGCGGCGAGGTCGCCGAGGGTGTCGGCGGCGTCGTCGATGGTGATCGGCGTGGTCACCCCGCCCACGGTCACCGACAGGGTGCCGGTGGCGATGGTGTTGTCCGCTGCGCGATCCGCGAATCCGCCGGTCGCCGACGTCTGGGCCTTGGCCAGGCTGTTCACCTTGATGGTGTACGTGCCCAGGGCGGCGTCCGCGTCGACCTTGGCCTTGTAGGCGGTCGCGTCCTCGGACGTGATGCCTGCCAGGTCCCAGTCCTCGAGATCGACGATGTTGCCGAGCTCGGTGGAGACATCCGTGAAGTGCCCCGCGAGCGTGGCGATCTTGCCGCGGCGCTCGGTGAGCAGGTCGCGCTCGTCCTCCATCGCGAACTTCGCGCCAGACTCTGCCTGGATGACCGCGTTGATCAGCGAGGTGGTGTCGATGCCGGAGACGATTCCGTCGATGGCGGTGCTCATGGGTGCTCCAGGGGGGACATGCGAGGACCCCCCGTGCGTCTGCACGAGGGGTCAACAGGTTCATCGGATCAAGGCGCGCGGGCTTCAGGGGCTGCTTGCCCGCGCGGACCCATCAGATGAGCCGGAGGTAGGACTGCTGGGCCGAGTTCGCCTGCGCCAGGGCGGCGATGCCGGCCTGCTGCATGACCTGGTACTTGGTCATCTCGGCGGTCTCGAAGGCCATGTCCGCGTCACGGATCCGCGACTCGGCGGCGGTCACGTTGAGCGAGTAGTTCTCCATGGCCCGCAGCGAGGTGTCGAGGCGGTTCTGGCCGGCACCGTAGTCGGAGCGGAAGCTGTTGACCGTGCCGATGGCGGTGTCGATGGTGCCGATCGCCGTGCGGGCGTTGGCGGCGGTGTCGAGGCCGGCCGAGCCCAGGCCCAGGCTGGTCAGGTTGCCGAAGTTCACCGTGACGCGGTCGTTCGCGGTGCCGCCGGTGCCGACCTGGATCTGCAGGGTGGCGCTGGAGCCGTTGGTGAGGGACACACCGTTGAACTCGGTGTTGTTGGCGATGCGGGTGATCTCGGAGTTGAGCTCGTCGAACTCGCCGTCGATGTAGCCGCGCTCGGTGTTGGACAGGGTCTCCGAGCTGGACTGCACCGCGAGCTCGCGCATGCGCTTGAGCAGGTCGCCGACCTCGGCGGTGGCGCCTTCCGCGATCTGGACCGCGGAGATGCCGTCGTTGGTGTTCCGCATCGCCTGGCGAGCGGAGCGGGCCTCGGCGTCGAGGGACTCGGCCACGGCCAGGCCAGCGGCGTCGTCAGCGGCCTTGCTGATCCGCAGGCCGGAGCTGACGCGAGAGAAGGTATCGGTGAGGCCACGGCCCGCGCGGGCAACGTTGTTGTACGCGGTGGCGGAGGCGATGTTGGTACGCATGGTGATGGACATGCTGTCTCCCTGCTCGTGGGTGTGTTCCGGCGCCGTCTTGCGCCTTGTGATCCGGGATTCGGAACTCCGAGCAGAGGCCATGAGACTTTGTGCTAAACCTCCAGGTTGATTGTGCGATGGGTTCGGTTGAACGCCGATTTTTTTGGGGATCCAACAGAGGAGCCCCACCCGCCGAGAGGGCGAGTGGGGCTCGAGAAGTCACCGGTCAGACTAGCCGATGAGGCGCAGGGCGCCCTGGGGCAGCTGGTTGGCCTGACCGAGGACGGCGACGCCGGCCTGCTGCATGATGTTCAGCTTGGTCATGTTGGCGGTCTCGGCGGCGAAGTCGACGTCGCGGATCCGGGACTCGGCGGCGGCCAGGTTGGTGGTGTAGGTCTCGAGGTTGTTCATCGCGCTGGACAGGCGGTTCTGGACGGCACCGAAGCCGGCGCGGACCGTGTTGACGGTGCCCATGGCGGTGTCGATGGTGGCGATCGCGGCGCGGCTGTTCGCGGCGGTCGAGTAGTTCAGGCTGTTGACGCCCAGGGCGGTCGCATCGAGGTCGTCGGTGTCGATGTCGATGGTGTCGTTGGCCGTGGAGCCGACGCCGACCTGCACGGTGATGGCGGTGTCGGAGCCGTCGATCAGGCTGACGCCGTTGAACTCGGTGACGTTGACGATGCGGTCGATCTCGGCGGAGAGCTCGTTGTACTCGTCGGTCAGGTAGTTGCGCTCGGGAGCGACCAGGAGCTCGGAGGAGCCCTGGACCGCGAGCTCGCGCATGCGCTTGAGGATCTCGGAGATCTCGTTGGACGCGCCTTCCGCGATCTGGATGGCGGAGATGCCGTCGTTGGTGTTGCGCAGCGCCTGGGCGCCGGAGCGCTTCTCGGCGTCGAACTGCTCGGCGACCGCGAGGCCGGCGGCGTCGTCAGCGGCGCGGTTGATGCGCAGGCCGCTGGAGATGCGCTCGAAGCTCTTGGAGAGCGAACGCTGGGTACGCGCGGTGTTCACGACGGCGTTGAGAGCGGTCATGTTGGTGTTGACGCGAAGCGACATGGTGACCTTCCTTGGTGGGCTCGAGCCGGGAAAACCCCCGGCGGTGAGAACCCTCTCGGATCACCTGGGTCGATCGATCAACTGGAAAAGCGCGGCGGGGCGCACTTCGCGGATGATCGTTCTGGCGTGGGGATCATCGGCGAGCGGGAGTCGCGTTGCTTCGGGGCGAGGGAGTGGAGGGGCGGTCTCTGGTCCCTGGTCTCTGGGGCCCGCTCCGAACGGGGACTCAAGGTGCGGATTTCGTGGCTGCGTGCGTCCTGACCGGTGCGGTCCGGCGTGCTGAGGACTGTGTGCCTGCACGGATCACGACGACACTCCGTCTTCGCCGCCCCGCTGGAGTCAGGCCCCAGAGACCAGCGACCAGAGACCGGCCCGCCACTCCCTTGTTGGCGCCACCGCAGTCCCCGCCAGACGATCCCGCAGCTACCGGATGAAGTTGAACAGGTTCTCGCTGCTTCTTGCCCCGATCACCTGCAGGGTCGCCTGGTAGCCGGTCTGGATGTTGGCGAGCTCCGTGTAGGCCTCGGCCGGGTCCGCCTGGACCGTCTCCGCGAGGCGCGACTGCAGCACCGTCTTCATCGTGCGGGTCAGCTCGATCGTGTCGTCGGCGAGGTTCTGGTTGAAGCCGACCTCCTCGCGCCACCGCACCAGCTGGTCGATGCCGTCGTGGATGAGCGGCAGCGTGTCGCGGATGGCGACCTGGTCGTTGGCGTTGAGCGCGGTCGACAGGTCCGACAGGGTGGCGAAGACGTCGACCCCACCGGTGAACACCTGGGAGCCGTCGAAGCCGACCTGGATCCACTCGAGGTAGCCGATGCGCGTGTCCAGGGCCTCGGTCGAGCCGACGTAGGTGCCGTCGTCCAGGAAGGGCTCCTGGTCCATGGCCTGGCCAGCGAACACGTGGCGGTTGGCCACCTGGCTGTTGGCGATCGAGATCATGCGGGTGCGCAGGGAGTCGACCTCGACGGCCGCCGCCTGGCGGGAGGAGGCCGTATGGGTGCCGTTCGCCATCTGGGTGGCGATCTCCCAGGCGCGCTTGAGCACGTCGGCGCCGTCCTCGAGCAGCTGGTCGGCGGTGTCCAGGTAGGTGAGCGCGGACTCGGTGTTGCGCTGGAAGACCGCTTGATCCTCGCTTGCGGCGGACAGGCGGTGCACGCTGGTCCACTCGCTGGGCGCGTCGGAGGGCCGGGCGACCTCGAGCAGGGTGGTGGCCACACGCTCGGCGCGGCTCATCGCCCACTTCACGTTGCCGAGGCGAGAGAGGGCCAGGGTCTGGCCCAGCTGGGAGGAAGAACGTGGAATACGCATCAGACCAGCTCCATGAGGCTTGCCATCAGGCCGTCGTTGGCGGCGATGACGCGGGCGGCCGCCTGGTAGGCGGTCTGGTAGAGGAGGAGGTTGGTGGCCTCCTCGTCGAGGTCGATGCCGTGCAGGTTCTGGTGCAGTTCCTCCAGGTCGGCCACCAGCACGTCCTGGCTGGTCGCGACCTGCTCGGCGCGGCTGATCTGGGTGCCGAGCGCGCTGGTGAGGTCGGTGAGCCAGTCGCTGGCCGTGCGGGTGCCGCCGACGATGACGTCGTCCTCGAGGTCCATGAGCGCGCGCAGGTTGTCGATGTCGCCGGCCAGGGTCGGCGAGGTGCCACCGAACGCGAGCAGGGCGGCGTCGTTGATGAGGGCCGGATCGACGGTCAGGGTCAGCGCCGGGCTGCCCGGGTCGAAGCTGAACAGGTCGCCGCCGGGGTTGCCGTTGAGGTCGAAGCCCGCGGCGTGCTGGGTGTTGAAGGTGGTCGCCAGGTCCGCCGCGAAGGTGTCGAGGTCGGCGGCCAGGTCGTTGACGGTGTTCCACACGTCGACCATGCCGCCGAGCTTGCCGCCCATGCCGTCGGTCACGTCCACGACCTCGTCCGACGAGTGGGACAGCCGCATCTGGGGCTGGCCGGTGGCGGGATCCGTCGTGAAGGAGACGGTGCGGGCGTTCTCGCCGGAGACGGCGGCGTGTCCGCCGATGAAGACGGTGGCGACGCCGCGGCTGTCGACGTCGACCTGCACGCCGGCCAGGTCGGCGAGGCTGGAGAGCAGGCGGTCGCGCTGGTCCTTGATGTCGCCAGCGGTCAGGGTGCCGGTGTTGGACCCGGCGATCGCCTTGTTCAGCTCGGCCACGCCGGTGAGCAGCTCGTTGAGCTCGGGCATGCTCGCCTGGATGGAGCGTGACTGGTCCGCGAGGGTGTTCTGGAACACCCGGGCGTCGCGGCTGACGTACGCACCGAGGTCCTGGGCGGCCCGGACCATGCCGCGGCGTAGGGACAGGTCGCCGGGATCTGCGGTCGCGCGGGTCATGCTGTCGAAGAAGGCCTCCAGCGCGTCCTTGCTGGTCGTGCCGACCGACGCGTCGAAGATCCGCTCGACCGAGCGCAGGTTCTCCCACGAGGTCGCCGCGCGGCTCGCGTCACCCTGCGCCTGGACCCGGCGACCGAGCAGGAAGCGATCCGAGGGGCGGTCGATGCCGTCCACGGAGGCGCCCTGTCCCAGCCAGGAAGGACCGTCGCGGAGGGGATCGGCGACCGAGGTGAGCGCTACCCGTCGGGTAGCGCCGGCCACGCTGGCATTCGCGACGTTCTGGGACGTCGCGTTCAGCCCGGCCTGCGCGGCCGCCAGTCCAGAGCGGCCGATCAGGAGGTTCGTCAGCAAAGACATGGCTCAGACCGTGAGCCGACCCGATGCAAGATAGGTTCGAGGCGGCTTTTGGGGGGTGGGGGAGATCCGCTCGAGGGTCGTCAGCACCAGCCCGGCGAGATGCGCCAGCCTCCGCTCCAGGCGCCGCAAGGTGCGGGCTTCCTGGGCCAGGGCTTCGCGCAGGGGGGACTCGTCGGGGATGGGCTCCTGCAGGGCGACCCGCAGGGCGAACAGCGCATCGGTGCGCTGCTCGTTGAGGGCGAAGAGGGCGGAACCGTCGAGGCGACGGGCCGCGTCCAGCTGCGCCTCGGTGAGCGCGATGACGCGCTGCACCAGGTCGAGGCGCGCGTCTTCCATCAGAGATCAGCCAGGAGGCTGTCGATGACGGTGTCGATGTCCACGCTGTCCTCGAACGTGCCGGCGGCCAGCTGGGCGCGCACCTCGGACACCAGGTCGTGACGGATGGCGCCGGGGGTGACGTCATCCAGGGACCTGGCGAAGGAGGAACGACTCACCTGGGCGGCGGGCTGGCCGACCGGGGCCGCAGTCGCCTCGGCGGGACGGCGACTGCCGTCTCGCTCGGGCGCGGCGACCTTCTGGGTCGTCTGGGTGGGTCGGATCTTCATGACGGACCTCTGCAGGTAGAGCTTCGCAGTTCTTATCGATCCAGGACCGCTGCTCTTTGAGAGCGGATCTCGGGAGATTCTTCGAGGTAGCCACTGGGATCGACGGCGACGCCGTCCTTGCGGACCTCGAAGTGGAGGTGAGGACCGGTGGAGCGCCCGGTGGAGCCCACCGTCGCCAGGATCTGGCCCTTCTGTACCGGGGTGCCGGGCTCGACCAGCAGCTCGTCGGCGTGGGCGTAGCGGGTCTCGACGCCGTCGCCGTGATCGACGAAGACGACGTTGCCGTAGGTGCCCATGTTCTCGGCGCGGGTGACGACGCCGTCCCGGGCGGCCCGGATGGGGGTGCCGGTGGGGGCGCCGATGTCGACGCCGTAGTGCATCTTGCGCTGGTGCAGGATGGGGTGGTTGCGCACGCCGAAGCCGCTGGTGACGCGACCGTGGGTGGGCGCGCCGTGCACGTCCACCTTGGCGTGGGCGCGGTAGGCGCGGTGGGCGCGCTCGTGGGTGGTCGACACCTTGCCGGCGATGGCCTCTTCGATGGCGTCGGCCAGGCCCAGCTGTCCGGTCTCGGAGATCTGCTGGGCGAGGTGGTCGTCGAACATGTCGTAGAAGGTCTGCAGCTCCTGGCTGTTCATCAGGCCATCGTCGGGCGTGGCCTTGCGAACCTCCTTGAGGAGCATCTTCACGAACATCGCCTCGACCTGCTCGGCGGCCTGCCGGGCGTCTTGTGGCTTCTCGGTCGGCCCCATCGGGACCATCGAGGACATGGCGGTGACGTCGACGCTCATGGAGTCGCTCCCCGGGTCACTGGATGACGAGCTCGGCGTCGAAGGCGCCGGCGTCCTTGATGATCTGCAGCACCACGGGCAGGTCCCGCGGCTTGACGCCCATCTCGTTGAGGGCCGTGACGAGGTCGGTGAGGGTGCTGCCGTTCACGACGACCAGCTCGCCCTCCTCCTGCTCGACGCCGATGAAGGTGTTCTCGACGACGACGGTCTCGCCGTTGCGGGACAGGGGGCCCGGCTGGGATGCGACCCGGTCTACGCCGACCTCGACCTTGAGGCCGCCGTGGGCGATCGCGAACGGTCGCATGGTGATCTCGCCGCCGATCGCGACGGTGCCGGTGCGGGCGTTTATGACGACCCGCGCCGGGTTGTCCGGCTCGAGCTTGACCTGCTCGATCACGGCGGCAAAGCTGCCGAAGTTGCCGCGGTATTCCTCGGGGATCCCGATCCGGACGGCGGCCGCGCCGGCCGGCTTGGCGGAGTCCGTGCCCAGCGCTTCGTTGATGGCGTCCGACAGACGCTTGCTGGTCGTGTAGTCGCGGTGATCGGTGTCGAGCAGGAAGTCGATGCTGTCGATCGCGTCGTAGTCGTAGGCGGCGGGGAGCTCGCGCTCGACAATGCCGCCGTCGGGCACGATGCCGACGTTGGTGGGGTTCCTGCGGGACTGGTTGCCGTCCGCCTCGACGTTGAAGCCGCCGACGGTGAGCGGGCCCTGGGCCACGACGAAGATCCGGTTCAGCTCGGGATCACCAGGCATACGCATGAAGGCGGTCTCGAGGACGCCACCCTCCAGGCTGCGCGCGTCGCCCAGGCTGGAGACGCGCACGTCGAGGCGGGTGCCGATCCGGGAGTCCGACCGCATGGACGCGGTGATCCGCACGAGCGCGACGTTGCGGCTCATCAGATCGGTGTCGGAGATCACGAGGCCGTTCGCCCGCAGCTCATCGATGACCGCCCGCGGCGTCGCGCGGTTGATCTGGGTGTCGCCGGTCTGCTGCAGGCCGGTGACCAGGCCGAAGCCCTTGAGCTGCACGTCGCGGATGCCGGCGAAGCTGCCGATGTCCTTGGCGCGGGTCGCCAGGGCATCGACGGGCACGGCCAGGCCGAGGCAGAGCGCGGTGAGCAGGGGAAGGACGAAGCGCATCGGGTCTCCTTGCGGGGAGACCATCGGTCGGGATCTGGGGCGGTTGAGTGGGAGGGCCACCCGAGCGCCGGGGGGGCATGGCGGAGGGACGGGCGGCACGTCGCGGACCAACGGAATGCCAGGTTCGGACGGTAGCTTTCACCACGGAGGAGCGGAGGACCGGAGGTCTGACGGAGAGCGACACGGCGGGTCGAAGGGAACACGAGACCTTGCCCGTTTGGGGAGGAGAATCCGCGCTCAGCCCACCAGCTTCCGGCTCCTCGACGCTCTCTCAGTCAGATCTCCGGGTCTCGGCTTCTCCGTGGTGGAAACCGCCGCTCGAGGCGCCGAATCGTCGTCGGCGAATGCCCCACTGCCATAGAAGCCGCCTCCAACCTGCGCCTCGAGGATCTACGGCACCCGCTTGTACACCTGCGTCACCCCTCTCCCTTCGCCGTACAGAAGGTCGATGATGTCGGTCTCGACGCTGCCGTCGGCCCTCACCGTCCAAACGGCGGTCAGCCGGTGACCGTGGCAGTCCAGGGTCAGCGTGCTGCCCTGCACGCCGGTGCGGCAGTTCATGTTGTCGCCGTTGTCCCAGACTCCCCGCGCATCCACGCGGAAGGTCGTGCCGCCGGGGCCGGTGTAGGTGCCCGCCTGGGCCGGGGTGCCCGGCAGCGGGCTCGGGGTGCAGGCCGCGAGGATCAGCGCCAGGACTGCTCCCCTCACTGCTGCCGCCAGCCGTCCTTCAGGCCGCAGGCGGCGTCGGAGCCGGTGGAGACGCACACGTGGGCGGCCTCGGTCCAGCCGAACTCGCTGGCCCGGTCGAAGTCGAGCCACTCGCGCGCGGCGGTGTGGGCCTCGAGCTTCTTCTTCTCGGCGAACGCCTTCTTGTCGTCGTTGCCGTTGACCGCGGCTTCCTCGGCGCGCTCCCACATCTTGATGCGCGCGAGCGCCTTGAGGCGCAGGAGGTGGTGACTGCGGGTCGTGAAGGTCTTGCCTTCCCAGCGGTCCGCCCGGCGCTCCCACGCGAGATCCGCGTACTTGATCACCGCGTCGAAGTTGGGCTGCTCCTGGTTGAACAGGTGCGTCGCGTAGAGGTAGCTGATGTCCGGATCAGACTGCTCGACCTCGTCGAGGTGGCGGCGCACGAGGCGCATCCACTCGTCCGTGTCGTTGACCATCGCGTTGGCGACGAGCACGCGGCTGATCTTGGAGCGGTCGGTCTGCTTGGTGGCCTTCGAGAAGCCCTGCTCCAGGCACTCGATCTCGTCCTGGCTCAGGCTGCCGGACAGCGCCTTGGGCTCGACATAGTCGAGGGCGTCGATGTGCTCGGAGTAGTCCGGGCAGTGGTACTCGCTCGTGTCGATCGAGTAGGCCGGCATGGCCAGGCCCAGCATCAGGGCCACGAGGGCGGTCGTGCGCATCCAATCCTCCGCGGGCGCGGCCACCAGCCTAACCGAGGCCGCACCCGATCGGGGGATCCAGCGAGTCAGTGCCAGCAGGCCAGGGTGAGCAGCGAGTCGCTGTTGTCGTCCTCATCGCACTCGGACACGAGGTCGGCCGGATCCACCACCACGTGCAGACCCCCCTCGGGAACGGTGGTCCAGGGAAGATCGAACGTGTCGGATGCGAGCGTCTGGCCGGCAGGGATGGCAGGCAGGACCACGGTGCGCAGGCGGGTACGCAGCTTGCCCTCCCCCGCCTCGAGGGCGAGCTCGGTGCCGGCGGGCACGTCGCGGTCGCCCTCGTTGCGCACCTGCCAGGCCACCCGGAGCAGTCCACCGGGCTCGCAGCTGGCGACGCAGGCATCGACGAAGCTGACGGCCAGGTCGGGCAGGCCGGTGCGGGCGGTGGCGGGGCGGCCGCGGAACACCAGGTGGGAGCGCCAGCCGGGCTCGGCGTCGGTGGGCACCGAGCCGCCGTCGGTCACGTTGCTGACGTAGTAGTCGTGGACCGGCCACGCGGGACCGGCGGGAGGCCAGCCGTCGCCGGCATGCCCGAACACGGTCACGCCGG
>CALATR010000637.1 GCA_937891875.1 uncultured Pseudomonadota bacterium
GATCGCCTGCGTGGTGCGGATGAACCACGTGGGGCGTGCGTACTGGATCAGCGGCTCGTCATCCGCACGGTAGCTGAAAGGATAGTCGTGGCGGTACTGGTCCCGCTTGAAGAGCAGGCCGCGCTCCTTCAGGTCTGCGATGATCGGCTTGTCCGCATCCTTGCAGAACATGCCGGCGAACGCGCCCGCCTCGGGGCCGAAGGTGCCGTCGGGACGGACCCACTGCAGCATGCCCAGGCCCGCCTGCTGGGCGGCGCGCATGTCGTCCTCACCGAACGCGGGGGCGGTGTGCACGATGCCCGTGCCCGCCGACGTGGTGACGTGATCGGCGGTGACGATGACGAAGGCGTCGGTGCTGTCGCCCTGGCCGCCGGCGAGGGGACGGACCGGTCCGAAGTCGAACTGCGGGGTGTAGCGCCGACCGACCAGCTCCGAACCCTTCACCGTCTCCCGGGGCTCGAGGTCGTGGGCCGCCGCGAGGTCCGCCGCGACGATGACCGTGCCGCCGTCGGGGTCGTCGCACAGCGCGTACTCGATGTCCGCGCCCACGGCGAGGGCCACGTTGGACGGCAGGGTCCACGGGGTCGTCGTCCAGGCGAGGTAGCTGACGCTCGGGTCGTCCGCATCGCGAAAGCGCACGGTGATCGCCGGATCATCGACGGTCTTGTAGCCGAGGCCGACCTCGGCGGCGGAGAGGCTGGTGCCGCCCTGGGGCCACCACCAGATGACCTTGTGACCCTTGTAGAGCAGGCCCTTGTCGAAGAGCTCCGCCAGCGCCCACCACACACTCTCCACGTAGGCGCGGTGGAAGGTCACGTAGGGATCGGACAGGTCGACCCAGAAGCCCACCTGGCGGGTGAGGGTGTTCCACTCGTCGACGTAGGTGAACACTGAGTCGCGGCACGCGTTGTTGAACGCCGCGATGCCCATCTCCTCGATGCCGGCGCGCCCCTTCAGGCCCAGCCGCTTCTGCACCTCGATCTCGACCGGCAGGCCGTGGGTGTCCCAGCCCGCCTTGCGCCGCACCCGGTGCCCCTTCATGGTCATGAAGCGCGGAATGACGTCCTTCACCACACGGGTGAGGACGTGCCCGTTGTGGGGCAGGCCGTTGGCGGTGGGCGGACCCTCGAAGAACACGAAGTCGGGGCGGCCCTCCGCCTGCTCCATGGACTTCTCGAAGACGTCGCGAGCGTCCCACAGGGCGAGGACCTCTTCCTCGAGCTGCGCGGGCGCCGGCAGCCGGTCGAACATGCGGCCTCCGTAGTGGCCGGGACCCCTAATGGGGATTGGCGTCTGTGGCATCGTCACCACGCCTTCGACCCCGCGGGCGTGAACCTCCTGCAAGCGAGTGGCACAGACCTGCGTGCAAGACGTTGTCGATTCGGGCATGGTGTGCATCCTTGCCCGCGACCCCACTGGAGGAGTTCCATGGCTGACCACAACGCGTTTCCCCCGGACGAGTACCTCTCCGAGGCGGAGGTCTCCGAGCTACACGACATCCTGACCCAGCAGCTCGACGGTCTGCTGGAGCAGGGCCGCCGAGCCGTGGCCGAGGCCAGCCAGGAGCGCACCCAGGAAGCGGACGAGCTGGACATCGCGATCACCGAGTCCAACCGCGACTTCCAGCTGCGCATGGCCGACCGCGAGCGCCGCCTGCTCAAGAAGATCCGCCACGCCCTGGAGTCCATCCAGGCCGGCGAGTACGGCACCTGCGAGTCCTGCGGCTCGGCGATCACCTACAAGCGCCTGCTGGCCCGTCCGGTCGCGCGCATGTGCATCGACTGCAAGACCGAGGCCGAGCAGCTCGAGGGTCGCCGCCGGTTCTTCTAGGGACGGAACGGTGGGGGCCGTGCAGGCCCCGCCTCCTAGTCCACCCGCTGCGCGTCGATCGCGTGCGCCAGCAGGTCCTCCAGCCGACAGTGGGCGAGCGCGCCCTCGTGGGTGCCCGCCAGCACGACCGGCGGCGCAAAGCCCGCCTCGAGCGCTTCCGCCCAGCGCGGCGCGCACAGGCACCAGCGATCACCGGGCTCGAGTCCGGGGAAGCCGAAGCGGGGCACGGGCGTCGACAGGTCGTTGCCGGCCGCCCGCGAAAACACCAGGAAGTCCGCCGTCATCTGGGCGCAGACCGTGTGTGAGCCCCGGTCCTCGGGCCCGGTGTTGCAGCAGCCGTCTCGGTGCCACCCGGTGCGCGGCTCCATCGAGCAGGTGACGAGCGGGCCGCCCAGCACGTTGCGCGCGGGGGTCTCCTGAAGGGTCATGCCGTCAGGTCCGAGCACGCCTGGCGCAGCAGCCGGTCCGCCTCGCTGGCGACCTCGTGCAGACCGGGGTGCTCGACCACCTGGAACATGGCCGCCGGGTCCACGAACAGGACCTCGACGTCGTCCCCCACCTGGCGCAGGGTGACGTTGCAGGGCAGCATCAGCGCGATGCCGGGCTCGGCGGTGACCGCCTGGTTCGCAAGCTTCGGGTTGCACGCGCCGAGGATGACGTGGGGCGGGTGGTCGGCCCCGACCTTGGCCTTGAGCGTGCCAGCGAGGTCGATCTCGGTGAGCACGCCAAAGCCGACCTCCTTGAGCGCCGCCTGCACCACCGGGCGGGCGTCGGCGAGGGTGGTGTGCTTGAGGGTCGTTCCGAACGAGTACGACGAGGACATGGGGACTCCGGGTCAGGAACACAGCCTGGACCCGTGGGGCGCAGCGTCAAGGGGTCAGCAGAGCCCCTCGGAGCGCCCTCCGTCCTACAGCGCCTTCAGCTCGTCCAGGCTCAGGGGCCGGTAGCCATCGATGCCGAGGTCATCGCCCTGGCCGTTCAGCTCGGCCTCGTAGGGGTCGGCCTGGACCGGCTCGGCGACAGGCGCGGGCTCGGCGACGCTCTTCGGGCGCAGCGCATCGGGCACCAGACCCGAGAAGCCGGAGGCCCCGCGGAGCTGGCGCACGGCGTAGCCGGTGAAGAGGATCGTCGAGACGAGGAAGAAGAGGTCGTCCAGCTGCCCGATGATCGGGATGTCCGGCAGCAGGTCGATGGGGGAGATCACGTAGATGATCTGCGCCACCCACATGAAGATCACGGACTGCACGAGCCAGCGCTTGCCCGCATCCAGGTTGTTCCACCATTCCTTCATGACTGCCTCGTTCTGTCGCCGCGCGCGTCCGCGCGGTCCACTCGCACTACGCACGTGTGCAATCACGTATTGCATCTGAAGTTCGCCCGCCCGTGAGCGGGGCTCGCTAGGCTGGAGCCCCCCGGTCCGGAGATCGCCATGTCCATCGCGGATGCCCTCAACGACGACCTCGCCGCCGAGTTCCCCGCTGCCTTCCGCGCCCTGTCCCGCCTGGGCCGTCGGATCTACTTCCCCCAGGGCATCCCGGCCCAGTCGGCCGACGCCCGAGGAACCAGGTACAACGCTACGATCGGCCAGGTGACCGACGGGCATGGCTCCCCTACCCCGCTGCCCGCCATCGCCGAGGCGTTCGCCGGGCTGGACGCGCACAAGAGCCACCTGTACAGCCCGCCTGCCGGCCACGGGGACCTCCGCCGCGCCTGGGCCGACCGCCAGCGCGCCCTGTCCGGCGGCTCGACCGCCCCCACGACCCTGCCCTTCGTGTGCATCGGCCTGACCCAGGTGCTCTCCTTCGCCGCAGAGCTCTTCGTCGACGAGGACACGCCGGTGCTCGTGCCCGCGCCGCGCTGGGGCAACTACGACCAGGTGTTCGTCACCCGCCGTGGCGGTCGCCTCGTCGAGTACGACCTCTTCGATGGCCGTGAGCTGACGCTCGAGCCCCTGCGCCAGACCCTCGCCGCGACCGAGGGCCCGGCCATGGTGGTGCTCAACTTCCCCCACAACCCCAGCGGCATGACCCCCGACGCCGCCACCGCCGCCGAGCTGGTGGACCTGGTGCTGGCCCACCCGGGCCCCCTGGTCGTGCTGGTCGACGACGCCTACGCCGGCATGGCCTGGGACGACCAGCTGCCCGGCCGCTCGCTGTTCTGGGACCTCGCCGAGCGCCACGATCCCGACAAGCACGTCATCCTGCGCGCGGACGGCGTGACCAAGGAGCTGCTGTTCTTCCCCGGTCGGGTCGGCTTCCTCACCATCGCCTGCGACCCGGCGTCGAAGTCCGCCGCCGCCTTCGAGAGCAAGCTCGCCGGGCTGGCGCGCTCGGGCAATGGCTCGCCGCCGGGCCCGTCCCAGGCCGCCGTGCTCCACGCCCTCACCCATCCCGACCTCGACCAGCAGCTCACCGAGGCGCGGGCGGTGCTCCAGGCCCGCTTCGATCGCCTGTCCGCCGCACTCGCCGCGGCACAGAGCGATCGCCTGCGACCCTACCCGTTCAACAGCGGCGTGTTCGCCATGGTCGGCCTGCCCGATGATCTCGACTCCGAGGAGGTCCGCAAGCGCCTCATCGCCGAGCAGAGCCTGGGCCTGGTGCGGCTCGGTGGCCTGAACGCCCTGCGGATCGCCTGGTGCAGCGTGGCCGAGGAGGACATCGACGGCCTCGTCGGGGCCCTGGTCGAGGGTCTGGGGTGAGCCCGCGGGCGCTGGCGACGCTCCTGGCCCTGGCCTGCACCCCGTCCCAGCCGGCGGTCCCGCAGCCGAGCCCGGAGCCCGCGAGCCCGGCCGCACCCTCCGCCTCAGACACCAAGAAACCCGACGCAACGCCGCGTATCAAAGACACGGATCCGCCCCGGGTCCGCGGGCCGGCCAACCCTCCCCCCCTGCGCCAGCTCTCCCTGCCCCAGGTCCGCGAGCGCGCCTTCCCCGCGCAGGTGCACTACCAGCTGCCCCCGTCCGACCGGACCTCCCGCTACCTGCCCCAACACCTGGTGCACCCGGCGTTCGCGACCCGCATCGGTCCCTTCGACGACGCCGTGCTGTACTTCAACCGCGCCTCCACCGGCCGGATCCTGGTCGGCTGGGTCGCCGCGGAGCAGGACGGCGAGCGCCACGTGTGGCAGGTCGCGTTCCCCTGCCCCGGCGAGCTCGGCGCGGTCGAGGCAGTGCTCTTCGAGGACGTCGACTCCGACAACGTCCCCGACCCGATCATCATCTACAGCTGGATGCTGGGTCACGGACCCGAAGGTACCGTCGACCGCTACTCGGCGGTCGCCATCCGCTGGGACGGCGAGGCCTTCGTCGCCGACGACTCGCGCTTCTTCGGGCTCGAAAACGCCAACGCGGCCCGCGTCCGTGACTGGCTGCGGGCGACGCCGGGACCCTGATCCCAGGCGAGCGGGCTGAGCGCCATCATGCGCTCCAGCGCTACCCGAGCGCCATCATGCGCTCCAGGGGCTTGAGTGCGGCGACGCGCTGGCGCTCGGGGAGCTCGATGCGCGGCTGCAGATCACGAAGGCACAGGTAGAGCTTCTCCAGCGTGTTCAGGCGCATGAACGGGCACTCGTTGCAGTTGCAGGAGTCGTCCATGCCGGGCAGCGGGATCAGCTCGACGTCGGGGCTCTTCTTCTGCATCTGGTGCAGGATCCCCGCCTCGGTCGCGACGATGAAGCTGTCGAAGCCGGACTCCTGGGTGTAGCGGAGCAGGCTCGACGTGCTGCCGATGTGGTCGGCGTAGGCCAGGATGTGGGGCTCGCACTCCGGGTGTGCGATGACCTTGGCCTTGGGGTGCTGCTGCTTGAGGTCCAGGAGCTTCTGCTCGCTGAAGGTCTCGTGCACGATGCAGGTGCCCTGCCACAGGTCCATCTCGCGGCCGGTCTGGCGCTGGACCCAGCTGCCCAGGTTGCGGTCGGGGGCGAACAGGACCGGCTTGTCCTCGGGCAGGCTCTCGAGCACCCGCACGGCGTTGCTGCTGGTGCAGATGATGTCGGACAGCGCCTTGGTCGCCGCGGTGCAGTTGATGTAGCTGACGACGAGGTGATCGGGGTGATCGGCCTTCCACGCCGCGAGCTCGTCCGCGGGGCACGAGTCGGCGAGCGAGCAGCCCGCCTCGAGGTCCGGCAGCACGACGATGCGGTCCGGGTTGAGGATCTTGGCGGTCTCGGCCATGAAGTGCACGCCGCAGAACACGATGACGTCGGCCTCGGTGTCCCGGGCGGCCTTGGCCAGCTGCAGGGAGTCACCGATGAAGTCGGCGAGATCCTGGATCTCGGACTCCTGGTAGTAGTGGGCCAGGATGACGGCGTTGCGCTCCTTGCGCAGCCGCTCGATCGCGTCGAGCAGCGCGTCGCCCTGGGGGATGTCGGACGGCTTGTCAGCCAGCAGCATGGGGTGCCTCCGGGCAAGGCCACGACGTAAACGCGCGCCCCCCGGGAGGCAATGACCGCCCGCACTCCAGCGCGCTCATCGGTCCGCAAGACCACCGCGCCCCGGCGCTACCGACCCTGCGCGTTGCCACGTCGTGCCACCTGCGTGACGAGACGCGCTCGCAAGACTGTTGCTCGCCGACGATCAAGCGACATCCGCTGCGGCGCCCGAGTGGCCCGAGATGGTCGTGGTACCTCATGGCCCACCCAGGAGGTCGCAGGGTGACGACCCTCGAACTCGTCTTCATGATCATCGGCTTCTCGGTCGCGTCCTACTCCATCGTGGGAAACGACGCGATCCAGACGCTCGGCACCTTCCTGGCCGCCAACGAGAAGCGGCCATGGTGGGTCCTGTGGCTGTTCGCCTCGGGGATCATGGCCGCGGTGCTCATCTACGGATGGTGGGCGTACGACGGGGATCCTGCGTGGGAGCGACTCGATCGCTACCCCATGCCGGAGGACTTCTCCTGGCTCTACATCGTGCCGCCGATCGCCCTGCTGATCCTGACCCGCTTCGGCCTGCCAGTCAGCACGACGTTCCTGGTACTGACGGTGTTCGCGGCGAAGAACCTCCAGGACATGCTGATCAAGTCGCTGTCCGGATGGGTGCTCGCCTTCGTGCTGGGCGCCATCGTCTACATCGCCATCACGAAGGCGGTGGAGAAGCGGTTCATCGACACCATCGACGACGAGCCATCCACGGCGTGGGTGGTGCTTCAATGGGCGAGCACGGCGTTCCTGTGGGCGATGTGGCTGATCCAGGATCTGGCCAACATCTACGTCTACCTGCCGCGCAAGCTGTCCTTCACCTACCTGCTGGCCAGCCTGCTCCTGATGGTGGGCATCCAAGCCTACATCTTCTACACCCGCGGCGGCTCGATCCAGAAGATCGTGACCAGCAAGACCAACACCCAGGACATCCGCGCGGCCGCGATCATCAACTTCCTCTTCGGGGCCGTGCTGCTGGTCTTCAAGGAGGGCTACGTCATGGCCAGCATCGGGTGGGCGACCACCGGCGTGTGGCCGGAAGAGCTGCCGAAGATCCCGATGAGCACCACGTGGGTCTTCCTGGGCCTGCTCGCCGGTCGCGAGCTGGGCATGAACATCCACCTCAAGCTCCGCTCCGCGTGGGATCTCGCCAAGGTCATCGGCTCGGACACGCTCAAGGCGACCGCTGGCCTCGTGGTGAGCGTCATCGTCGCCCTGCTCCTGCCGGTCGCGTTCGAGGCCTTCCACAACGTCGAGAAGCCCGCCGCGGCGACCCCTCCCGTGGGAGAGGAGGCAGCGGCCGAGGAGACCCCGCCGGCATCGGACGAGGCCCCGCCAGGCGAGGCGAGCGGAGCCGCGCCGGAGACGTCACCGGAAGTCCCGGCCGAGGACGCCGATCTGGACGAGGGCAGCCCCGCGGAATAGCTCCCGGTATCGTCCTGAAAGGAGATCCGATGACCCGCATCCTCGTGCTCGCCGCCGCCCTCCTCGCCTCCCCCGCCGCCCTCGCCTGTGGCGGTGCCGACTGTGGTGGCTGCGCCAAGGCCCACACCGAGACCGCCAACGTCGACGACGTGGATGCGGCCCAGGGCACCAAGCTGACGTTTGCGGTCACCGGCATGAAGTGCGGCAAGTGCTCCGCCAAGGTCACCGCGGCCCTCAAGGGCGTGGACGGCGTCAACGCCGCCTCGGTCGACCACGACGCCGGCGTCGCCAAGGTCGCCTTCGACCCCAAGAAGACCAACGAGGCCGCCCTGCTCAAGGCCATCGAGGGCACCGGCTTCGCGGCCCAGAAGGCCAACAGCTAACGTCCGCCATCGGCGGCTTCGTGCGCCGCTGACGTCGCTGGAGCGGCGGGCCGCCAATCGTCTCGCGGCGAGTCGCGTTGCTGCGGGCAGGGGAGTGGGGGCTCGGTCTCCAGTCTCCACTCCCCAGTCCTACGGCAGCGGA
>CALATR010000638.1 GCA_937891875.1 uncultured Pseudomonadota bacterium
CGGACGCCTGCCGAAGCTGGAGGTGCCCCGGGAGTGGGGGGCGCCCGGCCGCTCGCTGTGCCAGCTGGTCGACAAGGCGCTCGAGTTCAAGGCGTCCGACCGCTACCCGACCGCCCGCGCCATGCGCGACGCCGCCCAGCTGGTCGCAGCGGAGTTCGGCGGCATGCCCACCCAGGGGGAGGTGTCGAGCTGGCTGAAGGAGCTCGAGCCCGACCTCGAGGGGCAGATCCGCGAGAAGATGCACCGGCTGTCGGGGCTGTTGCCCGCGGAGGGCTCGACCGCACCGGTAGAGCTGGCGCCGCCGCCGGTGAGCGACGCGTCCGCCACCCTCGAGCGCCTCCCCACCGAGGAGCGCCAGTCGAGCAGCCTCACCGCACCGGTCTTCGTGGCCGCGGGGCTGGGCACGGCGACCCTGGTCGGCATCATCCTGGTCACCGGCGTCATCGCGGTGATCGCCATCGTGCTGGGCGCCTGGGCGATGAACTCGGGAGGCACGACCGCCGCGGACGGGGAGACCACCACGGTCGAGGTCGAGCCGGCGGTCGAGGACGAGGAGCCCGCGGTGGATCCCGGCCCGGTGAAGCCGCTCGAGATCTGGCCTCCACCCTACGATCCCTACGAGGGCAAGGGTCCACCGAAGACTGGGCGCGCGGGGGGCGGCACCCAGGCGGGCACGCAGGCGGCGACGTCGACGGCGAGCTCGGGCGACGAGGCCGCGAGCACCGACGACGCGGGGACCGAGAGCGGCACCGACGCCGGTGGGGACTCGGGCGGCGCGGCTGCGGGAACGACCACAGCGAGCACGGCGCCGGGCACCACCACCACCGAGGACAAGCCGCCAGCTGCCGACAAGCAGCCACCGCAGACCACCGCCCCGGCTGCGGCGATGGGGCGCCTGCAGGTGACGTCGGCGACCAAGGGCGTGCCCATCCTGATCGACGGCAAGCCCAGCGGGCACACGACCGGCGAGCAGTTCCCCTGGCCGGCGGGTCGGCATACCATCACCGGCGACGGGCTGGCCCCGGTCACGGTCGAGGTCCGGCCGGGCCTGGTCGCGTTCGTCATCCTCAAGCCCCAGTGATCCCGTTGCTCACGAACCCGAACGCTCCTCGCTCGACCGCCCGCTCCCCGCTCCGCAGCCTGCTGTGGGGGGCCCTGGCCCTCGGTGCGGCGC
>CALATR010000639.1 GCA_937891875.1 uncultured Pseudomonadota bacterium
CGGCCGGACCTCCGATGCAACCTGCCGGGGCGAGGTGACCATCGAGCTGGGCGAGGTGACCGAGGACGGCGTCCGGAGCCTGCTGGTCGACGAGCTCGTCGCCGAGGTCGACGAGACCTGGTGGCGGCCGGTGAACTTCGAGACCCAGGCCGGCAAGCACTACGAGCTGCGGGTCACCGTCGACACGCCCGCCGGGGACGACAACGGCCTCGTGCACGTCGTGGAGTTCGAGGTCACGGACCAGGCCCAGGACGCGCCGGGCGCGCCCGTCCCCACAGAGCTGTTCGCCCAGAGGGTCTGCGACGTCACCCACGTGTGGCTGAACGCGGACCCGCCCGACCGCGCCGGAGACGTGTACGAGCTGCTCTACGACGGGCAGATCCTGACGGTCGACCCTCGCGGCACCTTCCTCTCGGCGACCCTTCCCGACGAGGCCGGGATCGTCGACGGGGACGAGGTCTGCGTCGAGGTCCGCCTCCGCGGCATCGACGGCGCGGTCGGCGAGCCCCTGGTCGCCTGCGACACGGTCGTGGACGACGGCTGCCCCCGCGACGAGGACGCGCGCGGCGCCTCCTGCGCCTGCTCCGCGAGCGCCTCCCCTGCAGGCGGGCTGCTCGCCCTCTTCCTGGGCGGCCTCGCGTTCCTGCGACGTCGCCGGACCTGACTCGAAATCCGCTGCCGGGTGCGCTACCGGTCGCCCCTGCCCCGGAGTCCGCCATGGAGCTGCTGCTCGACGCCCCTCCCGTGAATGCGCTTGGAACGCCGATCCTGGAGCAGGTGCGCGACACCCTGCGCGCCGCCGGGGACGAGCCGATCCTGCTCTGTGGTGCAGGCCCCGCGTTCTCCGCCGGGCTGAACCTCGCCGAGGTCGCCTCCCTCTCCGCCGATGACATGGTCGTCTTCCTCGACCTGCTCGAGGAGGTGGTCGGGCTGCTCTACCACCACCCCGGTCCCACGGTCGCCTACGTGCACGGCCACGCCATCGCCGGCGGCTGCGTGCTCGCGCTGTGCTGCGACGTGCGCATCGGATCGCTCGGGCGGCACCGCATCGGGCTGAACGAGGTCGCGCTGGGGCTGCAGTTCCCTCCGCGCACCGAGGCGATCGTCACTCGCCAGATCCCGGTCGGCGCCCGCCACCGGGTGCTCCTGGGGGCAGGCCTGTTCGCCCCCGAGGAGGCCCTGTCGCTGGGCCTGCTGGACGAGCTGGGCGGCCGGGACCGTGCAGACGCCGTGCTGGACGGGCTCGCCAAGCATCCCCGCGACGCGTACGCCGCCACCAAGGGCCGCCTGCGACCCGACACCACCCCCAGCGCCGCGGTCCGGCAGGCCTTCTTCGACGAGGTCGTGCCCGCGTGGACGTCGGACGGCGTGAAGGCGCGCATCCGGGCGATCCTCGATAGGCGATGACGCAGAACGGAGGACCCATGCGCGCGCTCGTCACCCCCCTGCTGCTCGGCCTGCTGGTCGGCTGCGGCTCGAATCCCGGCGGGATCCCCGACTTCTCGCTGGAGGACGTCAACGCGACGTCCCCGACGTTCGGCCAGGAGCTCGGACCGGCCGACTTCGAGGGCGAGGTCAGCGCCTGGTACTTCGGGTGGGCCGACTGCCCGATCTGCCAGAGCCACATGCGCTCGCTGGACGCCCTCTCGTCCGACCTGGGCCCCACGGACGTGCCCGTCACCATCCTCGGGATCAACGACCCCGGGCGGATCAGCGGCAACGACGCCATGACCGACGGCCTGGACCTGGCCTGGCTCCAGGACACCCCCGAGGACGACGTCTTCGGCGCCTGGCCGCCCGCCGAGATCCGCGAGCTCAAGATCATCGGCCCGGACGGCCAGCTCCACGCCAGCCTGAACCTCAACGTCGACGATCCCGGCACCGAGGACGGCGGCACCAAGGTGACCGAGGCGCTGCAGGCCGCCGCGGCGGTGCCGGTCAGCGACGGGGCGGAGTAGCGCCCCGGAGCGCTCGGCCGAGGATCAGCCGCGATCCCGGATCAGCACGACCCAGTGGCCCTCGACGACCACCGTGCCGTCCTGCTTCACGACCTCGCTCTTGAAGGTCACGACGCCCTTGCCGCCCTTGCTGGAGGGCTTGAGCTGGTCGACGGTGAGGCGCAGGTGGATGGTGTCGCCGAAGAAGACCGGCGCCTTGTAGCGGAACACCTGCTCCATGAGGGCGAGGGTGGTGCCCTCGAAGATGCCCAGGGTCTGGGCGAGGCCGGTGGAGATGCTGGCCGAGAGCATGCCGTGGGCGACGCGCTGACCGAAGGGCGTCTGCTCCGCGAAGACCTGGTCGGTGTGCAGCGGGTTGAAGTCGCCGGAGAGGCCCGCAAACATGACGACGTCGGCCTCGGTCACCGTGCGGCGCACCGTCGTGTAGACGTGGCCGAGCTCGTAGTCGGAGAAGAAGATCCCGCGCGACATGGCGCCTCCTGCTTCGGGGGTGGCCTGCCCGGTCACCTGCCGAACCGGTACGGGCAAGCCGACTTGCACAACGTCGCCGCGTCCGTCACCGTGTCGGGTGCGAGGAGGTGCGCATGCTCCCTGTTCTCCTGCTGGGCCTGGCCGCCCAGGCAGCCGATGTCGAGCTCATCGCGATCGAGGGCTTCGAGGGCCCCGACGGTCGCGCGCTTGCCGGTGAGGCTGGCGACTGGGTCGCCGGCTACCCGGAGGACACCTGGCGGGTCTACAACCAGTTCGCCATCTCCTGGACCGATGACGGCGTCGAGCCGGACCAGGTCTACGGTCGGCGCACCGCCGCCGACAACTGGGTCGTGACCGGCCCCGAGGTCGAGGACATGCACCTGCGGGTCCGCGCGGTGAACCAGGACGACGACTTCCTCGGCGTCGTGTGGGCGAACAACCGCGACGACACCTGGTACATCGCAGGCCTGACCCGGGACGCAGCACCACCGCCGGTCAACCAGGTGCCCCCCAACAGCGGAGGTCGCCTCCTGCTGTACCGGATCTCCCGGGAGAGCGACGTCACGCTGCTGATCGACCAGGGCGTGCGCTTCCGCGAGGAGTGGACCATGGACGTGTGGTTCAACGACGGCGTGATCCGGGTGGAGGTCGGCGACCAGCGCTTCGACACCGAGGACGGGGACCCCCTGGGTCCGGGAAGGGTCGGCTTCTACGCCTACAACACCGGCCACGACGGCGGCTTCGGCTCGACGGAGGCCGGGTTCAACGCCTTCTTCCTGTGGCAGCTGGACAGCGACGACGACGGCATCGTCGACGACGAGGACAACTGCGAGGACGACCCCAATCCGGATCAGTACGACGACGACGACGACG
>CALATR010000640.1 GCA_937891875.1 uncultured Pseudomonadota bacterium
CGGCGGGCGCGTCGGTCGCATCCTGGCCCAGCGCCGGCACCGCCAGGGCCAGACCGCCGAGCGTCAGGATCATCGAGCCGATTCGCAGCGCGCGCACAGAACCTCCGTCCTTAGTCGTACGTCCTCGATGCCGGTCCCGCAATGGGGGTGACGTCACTGACGGTCGACGTTCATGTCGTAGAGGATCCGAAGTCCGCGCAGGGTGAGCCAGCCGTCGACCTCCTCGATGGCGGGCACCTCGGGGGCGATGAGGCGGGACAGGCCGCCGGTGGCGACGACGCGGGCGTCCTTGCCCAGCTCGGCCCGGCAGCGCTCCACCAGGGACTCGACCAGGCCGACGTAGCCCCAGAACAGGCCGCTCTGGATGGCGTGCACGGTGTTCGTGCCGATGGCCGCGGGAGGACGCTCGACCTCGACCCGGGGCAGCTTGGCGGTGTTCGAGAACAGCGCCTGCTCGGCGATCCGCAGGCCCGGGGCGATGGCGCCGCCCACGTAGGCACAGTCGGCGCTGACACAGTCGAAGGTGGTCGCGGTGCCGAAGTCGACGACCACGACCGGACCGCCGTAGGCATGCCACGCCGCCACGCCGTTGACGATGCGGTCCGCACCCACCTCGCGGGGGTTGTCGGTGCGGATCTGCATGCCCGTGCGCAGCTTCTTGCCGACCACCAGGGGCTCGACGTCCAGGTAGCGGCGCAGGGCCTTCTCGAGGCTGTACTGCACCGAGGGCACGACCGATCCGATGATGGCGCCCGTGACGGAAGCGCGCTCGATACCTCGGTTCTCGAGCAAGGTCAGCAAGAGCACGCCGGTCTCGTCGGTGGTGCGATCGGTGGTGCTGACCCGGAACGTGCGGACCAGGTCCTCACCGTCCATCACGCCCAGCACGATGTTGGTGTTGCCGACATCTATCACGAGCAGCATGGGGCCTCCTCCGAGGCCCCCCTACCCCGGCGCTACCAGCTCTGGGTGCCGGAGTCGCCGTCCACGCCGTCCTTGCCGTCGGAGGTGCCGGCGACGCCGCCGGAGCCACCCTCGCCGCCGAGGCCGCCGCTGCCCGCGGTCAGGTCGTTGTCGGCGCTGACGTAGGTGGAGCTGGGGGTCGCGCCCACGGCGTAGACCGCGTAGCTGGGCCCGCCCGCGCCGCCGCCGCCGCCGCCGCCGTTGCCACCGTCACCGCCGTCACCGCCGTCACCGCCCTTCTGGCCGCACCAGGCGCTGCCGCTCGCGTTGGAGCCGCCGGAGCCGCCGAAGCCGCCCTCACCGCCCACGCCGCCGTCACCG
>CALATR010000641.1 GCA_937891875.1 uncultured Pseudomonadota bacterium
CAGGAAGCTCTGCTACGTGTTCCAGCACACCGGCGCCGAGTGCCGCGCCTCGCAGGACCTGGTCGAGGTCGGCACCCTGACCCTGAAGGTCGATGCGGTCGTGCGCCATCAGGTGGATCTGCCGGGCGGGGCAGCCCGAAACGTGGCGTACGAGGTCCACTCTGGAGAGGAGGTCATCGCCGCGCCGATCGAGGTCCTGGGCAAGGGCACCGACCCGGCCGACGCCATGGACCGGGCGGCGAACGACTGGGCGGCGATGGCCGGGACCGCGGTCGTGGACGCGATCCGGGACGACGGGACCAACGCTGCGGTGCTGGCCGCGCTCAAGGCCGGGAAGCGCGCGCCGGACGGGCTCGCGACGGCCCCGCTCGAGGTCGGCCCCTTCCACGCCTACGCCGGCATTCCCGAGATCCGCGGCGCGATGGCCGGCGGTCCGAAGGTCGATCACGCGGGCCTGCTCGGCGTGCTGGTCAGCGACCTGTCCAAGCTGGACGCGAGCCAGAGCCACACCGTGATGCTCTCGGTGCAGAACGACGGCACGGCCAAGTGCGACAAGGCCCAGGTGGACGGCAAGGACGACCAGGGGCTGTGCCAGATCGTGGCGGCCTTCGGCTGGCCGACGCCCGCGTCCCCCTACAGCCTGCGCCAGGTCTACGTGCTCAAGCCGGGCCCGGTGCCTGCACCTGCCGCCACGGACAGCGACACCGACGGGGCGACCCCGGCCGAGAAGACCGAATAGCGGCCGATCTTCAGGGGTTGCGGTGCTTCGCGATGTAGCGCGACCCGAAGATGAACACGACGGTGAAGGTCACGACGAACGCGGCGGCGATGAGCCACGCGCTGCTCTCGCTGCCGAGCCCGCTGCGGGAGACCCAGAGCACGGCGAGGCTCTGCACGCCAAACAGCAGCATCAGGCCGACTGGGATCATGACGCCCCAGCGGCTCTGCACGAAGGGCTCGGGTGCCGGTCCGCGGTGTCCGCCGCCGCCCCCACCGCCGCCGGTGCGATCCTCTGGAGGGCGCAGCCCGTCGCCGCCGTTGCCGGGGTCCAGCGGCAGGTCGTCGATGGGGACATCGTCGTGGAAGTCGATGTCGAAGCTGTCTTCGCGGTCCATGCGCGCTCCCCCCGATGCGTAACCGGGCCTCTGCTTCTTCGGATCGAACCCGCAGCGCTCGGTCGCAAGCACTACGCTGGCCCCCTGGAGGGACCCATGGACGCACCGCCGCTGCCCCGTCGCGTGGACCACGTCGATGTCCTGCACGGTGTCGAGGTCGCCGACCCCTATCGCTGGCTCGAGGACGGCTCGGACCCCGAGGTGGTCGCCTGGCAGGACGCCGAGCGCGCGCGCTTCCTCGCCTTCACCGACGCCCTGCCCGAGAAGCACGCCCTGGCGCACCACCTCGAGCGCATCTGGCGCGTCGACGACGAGCGGCCTCCCGAACCGGTGCTCGAAGGGGAGCGGCTGTTCGTCCGCGCCCGTCGGGCGGACCAGGACAAGTGGGTGATCTTCGTCCAGGACGGTCCCCACGCTCCGCGACGGCTGGTGCTGGACCCGAACCAGTGGGAGAAGACCCAGACCCTGGCCGGGTTCTGGCCCTCCCCGGACGGTCGGCTGGCCCTGGTGGCGCGGTCACGGGCGGGGAACGAGGATCCCGAGATCCTGCTGCTCGACGTGGAGACCGGGGTCGTGAAGGAGGAGCCCACCGCGGGGTGGAGGCGCGGATTCGCGAGCTGGAACGCCGAAGGTACCGGGTTCTGGTTCTCGGGTCGCCCGGTGGCGGGCAGCGTGGAGCCCGGCGGCGAGCACTACTGGCACCGGACCTGGTTTCATCGCCTGGGCGCTCCACCGGACACCGACGTGGTGGTGATGTCCGACGAGACCGTCCGCGAGTACTTCCACGGCGCCGAGCCCAGCGAGGACGGGCGCTGGCTCGTGCTCGGTCGCTACACCTTCTCCGGCTCGTCCATCTGGATCGAGGAGCTGGCCACCGGGACGCGCCGCCTCGCAGCCGATGCGCTCGACGCACACCATGACGTCGTCATCGTCGATGATGCCATGCTCGTGCGCACCGACTGGGGCGCCTCCCGCTACCGGCTGATGCGCGCCGATCCCCGCGACCCGGCCCGAGAGAAGTGGGTCGAGCTCGTGCCCGAGGGCAAGGGCACCCTGACCAGCGTGCGGGCCATCGGCGGGCGCCTCTACCTGACCTGGCAGGAAGACGTGTCGGACCGGACCGCGGTCTACGACCTCGACGGCGAGTACATCGCCGACGTGCCCTGGCCCGGACGCGGCGCGGCGTCGGTGTGGGGGCACTGGGAGCGGCCGGAGGTGTGGGCGAGCTTCGAGAGCTACGCCCAGCCCCGCACCATCTACACCTACGATCCGCACCGCAACCGCCTGGACGTCTACCGGCGCAGCCCGGTTCCCCTGGACGTGGGCCCGCTGCGACAGCGCCAGGTCTGGTTCGAGAGCAAGGACGGCACGCGGATCCCGATGACCATCCTGGACCGAGCGGACGCCGACGAGACCCGCCCCCGGCCGTTCCTGCTCACGGGATATGGAGGCTTCAACGCCGCATTGACGCCCTCGTTCTCCGCGACGTACGCCCTGTGGGCCCTGCTCGGTGGCGGGGTGTGCGTGGTCAACCTGCGCGGTGGCGGGGAGTTCGGTCGGGACTGGCACCTGGCGGGCAAGGGTCCCAACAAGCAGAACGTGTTCGACGACTTCACCGGGGCGGCGCGGGAGCTGCACGCCCGTGGCTGGACGTCGCCCGCGCACCTGGCGATCAACGGGGGGAGCAACGGCGGCCTGCTCGTCGCCGCGGCGATCACCCAGGCGCCGGAGCTGTTCGCCGCGTGCCGGTGCGCGGTACCGCTGACGGACATGATCCGCTTCAAGCACTTCGGCATCGCCGCGGTCTGGACCGAGGAGTACGGCGACCCCGAGCTGGACGCCGCCGCATTCCAGACGATCCTGGCCTATTCTCCCTACCATCACGCCGTGGAGGGAACGCGCTTCCCAGCCACCCTGGTGACCGGCTCGCTCAATGACGCACGGACGGACCCGGTGCACGCTCGCAAGATGTACGCCGCGCTCCAGCACGCAGACCCGGACCACGGCCGCGGCGACCGCCCGCTGCTCCTGCACGTGCAGCAGGACTCCGGCCACCATGGCGCCGTGACCATCGCCGACCTGGCCGACCAGCTGGGGCGCGATCATGGCTTCCTGATGTCACAGACCGGCCTCTCGGTTCCAGAGGTGCTACCGTCAGGATGACGGCGACGTCGACAGCAGCGGCATCATCGATCTGCAAGCCTGGAGCATGCAGCAGTTGGGCGGATTGTGGCCCGGTTGCATGGCACGGCGGCAGGTGGTGCCAGAGTGCCATGGGCTGTACTGCGAGATCTTCAGTCCAGCGGCTTGACCGGCCTATGCAAACGCCGCGCCGGGGAGCCGTGGGGCCGCTCCTGTCCGAATGCGCCGCTCCACAGGGGGGGACCGCGCACCCGCGCCCCGGTTGCGCGCCAGCATGGTCGGGTGGGTGCAAGAAAAAAAATGCAGTGGTGGACGGGGTCGAACGGAGAGACCTGCGTCATCGGGAGACTGTTTCAGATGCTGGGATGCAAGCCCATTATCGTCGGGGTCGTCAGGGGGCGTGCCCTGCTGTGGTGCCCGTCCGCACGGGATCCTCGGTGATTTGGGGGTTGTGCTCCCTGGCTCGCGCCTGCTAGCTCTGCTGTGACGCACGATCCCGTGCGTGACTGGCCCGACAGCCGAAAAACACTCACCGGCACAGACACCGGAGGTAGACATGAACAAGAAGGAGCTCGTGGCGAAGCTCGCCGAGCGTACCGGTCTCTCCCAGGTCAAGAGCATGGAGGTCGTCAACGCCCTCTTCGACGCCGAGAACGGCATCATCGCGAACGAGCTGGATGGCGGCTCCAAGGTGTCCGTGCCCGGCTTCGGCACCTTCGACATCAAGACCCGCGCCGCGCGGACCGGCACCAACCCGGCCACGCAGAAGAAGATCAACATCCCCGAGCGCAAGTTCCCCGCGTTCCGCCCGGGCAAGAACCTGAAGGAGCGCATCACCGGCTGATCCGGTTGCGCGACTCCACGGCGGGCTCCGGGTCATCCGGGGCCCGCCGTCGTGTTTCTGGGTCCTGCGCGGCGGGTGGCTCCACATTGGAGGCCCGTTGCCGTCTTGCCCGCCTGGGACACGACCTCGTGACCTCGCTGTGATAGCCTGCCCGCCCACCTTGGAGGGACTGCGTGCGACTCCCGCTCACTGCGCTGCTGACGGTCTCAGCGGCCATCGTGTCCGCCGCTCCGGCACTCGCCGGCGAGTGCGAGCAGCCGTATTCGGCTGATGCGTTGCTGGAGGACCTCGCGGCAGTCGAGGCTGCGTCCCAGGCCAACGAGGCAGAGCCCGCCATGCAGGCGGCGACGCGGCTGGAGAACGGGCTGGGGTGCCTGGAGGAGAAGCTGGTCACCATGCTGATCGGCCGGTCCTACCGCAGCATCGGCGCCGGCTACCTGGTGGGAGGCAACGAGACCAAGGCCCGCCGCTGGTTCCGGACCGCCATCGAGGTCGACCCCGGGTACATGTTCGGCTTGGGCGAGTACGGCAACGACCACCCGGTCCGCATGGTCTACGACGAGCTGAAGATGCAGCCCGGCGGCACGCCTGCCCAGGTGGAGGGCCAGTCCTTCGTCGAAGGACCGAAGTTCTACCTGGACGGCCGCAAGCTCGACGCCCCCGAGGCGGTGCCCGGCCGCCCCCACCTGCTCCAGCGGGTGGACGAGGCGACGACCTCCTGGGTCATCGACGGCAACACGTTCCCCAGCGAGGTCCTCACTGGCGGTGCGGTGGCGGACGCGTCCGGTCCGACCAAGCCGGCCAAGCCCCCGAAGGAGCCCAAGACGCCGAAGCCGCCCAAGGAGAAGAAGGACAAGACCGCCAAGTCCGGCTCGAGTGGGGGCACCGCGGTCCGCGTGCGCCCGCCGGAGAAGACCCCGCTGATGATCGCGGGCGGCGCGCTGATCGCCGGTGCGGGCGGCATGTTCGCGGGTTCCATCATCAGCCGCCAGGGCTTCGACGGCATCACCGACGACGCGGACGCCCTGCGCAAGGCCCAGAAGACCACGAACCGCCTCTACCTGGGCTCCTTCGCGGTGCTCGCGGTCGGCGGCGGCGTGCTCACCTACGGCATCATCCTGGACGGCGGCGCGCCGATGCCGGCGATCCGGGTCCGGTTCTAGGGGATCGGGGCGGTTGTAGGCCCTGGAAGAAGTCGCCCGCCCTCCCGATCTCGCGGAATGGCGGGCGGACTTGTGCGTGGTGTGATCGGGGTGGCCCGATTCGAACGGGCGGCCCCCTGCTCCCAAAGCAGGTGCGCTACCAGGCTGCGCTACACCCCGGTTGGCGGGGTCTACCTGACTGGGGCCGGTGTGGCCAGCGTGTCAGGCGCACTCCCGGTCGTGACTACTTGAGCAGGCTCCGCAGCATCCAGGCGGTCTTCTCGTGTACCTGCAGGCGCTGGGTGAGCAGGTCTGCGGTGGCCTCGTCGTGGGCAGCGTCGGCAGCGGGGAAGACCTCCCGCGCGGTGCGGATCACGGCCTCGTGTCCGGCCACCAGCTGGCGCACCATGTCGAGCGCTTCGGGGACGCCGTCGGGCTCCTTCACAGAGGTGAGGGCGGCGAACTGCTTGTAGGTGCCCGGAGCCGGAGCGCCGAGGGAGCGGATGCGCTCCGCGATGAGGTCGATGGACGCCCACAGCTCGGTGTACTGCGTCTCGAACATGAGGTGCAGGGTGTTGAACATGGGGCCTTCCACGTTCCAGTGGAAGTTGTGGGTCATGAGGTACAGCGTGTAGGTGTCGGCCAGCACGCGGTTCAGACCGTTCACGATGCGCTGACGATCCGATTCGGCAATTCCGATGTCCATGGGGCACTCCGTTCAGGACCCTGCCGTAGACACGGTGGTCGTCGGCGCAAGGTCCCCGGCGCAACCCTGTGTGTCGCGCTGCATCCCGGCAGCAGAGCGGTCCCGGTGCTAGCGTGCCGGTGCATGGAGGTGGCATGACGCGGATTGGGGTCGCCCTGGCGACGTTGGCGCTGCTGGGCGCCTGTGATGACACGCAGTTCAACTCGTCTGGCGGCGGAGGCGGTGACTACGAGCCGGACTTCGTGAGTGTGGTCGCCCTGTTCCACGCGCACTGCGCCGAGTGCCACCCGTCGCTGTCGCCCACGTTCGACGCGGGTCTGCTCGAGGCGGACGTCGAGGACGAGACCGGGAAGTGGGTTGTCGCGGGCGATCGGGACGCATCCGCCCTGTACGTGCGCCTCGCCGGCGGCGGCGAGATCGACGGGCGGACGCTCAACGTCATGCCTCCCACCGGTGCTCTCCCCGACGAGGTCGTCGAGGCCATGGGGCTGTGGATCGACGACGGAGCGCCCCTGCTCCAGGACGGAGGTGAATGATGCGCGCCCTCCTTGGACTGTCCGCGGTACCCGTGGGACTGCTGGTCGCGTCCCCGGCGCTGGCCACCGGCGTCGACCCCGCCTGCGAGCACCTCGCTGATCTGAAGCCTGCCGACTACGAAGAGCAGCAGCAGCAGGACTTCCTGATGAACTACTACGCGCTGGGGGCCTCGTTCTCCGGTGTGCACGCGCCCATCCCCCACGAGGCGGGTCGGGGCATGATCGGCGTGCGCCTGGGTGGGCTGATGCCCCTGCCGTGTCGGCGCCGCTTCGCGCTGGACTGGTCGAAGACCGAGGACACCAACAAGTCGCCGGTCCTGCCCACCGTGTCCGCCAGCTACGCCTTCGAGACCCCCTGGGAGGAGGTGGTGCCCTACGCGGAGGTCGGCTTCCTTCCTCCGGTTCCGGTCGCTGGCACCCGCAACCTCGTGTTCCAGGCCGCGGGCGGCATCGGCTTCCAGGTCAGCGACTCGATGCAGCTGGGCGTGCGCGCCCATGCGGCGGTCCTGCGCACGATCGGGGACATCGCCACCCCCATCGCCGAGGGCGATCCGGTCGAAGAGGACCTGTTCCTGGGGTCCACCCTGGGCATCCAGGCGCTGGCCGGCGTCGAGGCGACCGAGTGGATGACGCCGTACGTCATGGTCGGCCTGCTGGACGCGTCGACCTTCTTCTACATCGGCGACAGCGGCGTCGTGACCAACAACCTGCATCCGTACCTCGGCCCCGAGTACGCGATCGGCGCGGACATGCTGCTGGTCGACGAGCGGCTGCGGGTCGGCGCCGAGTACTACGGAGCCCCGGGCGGCAGCCGAACCCTCGGAGATGCCAACTCCAACTTCGGTTTTGCCGGCTACGGACGCATCCACACGGTGCGGATCCGCGTGGGCGTGGAACTCTAGGACGCGGGCGCGGTCGGAGGGGGAGTGCACCGCCTCGCCCTGCCCGCCCTGGTCGTCTTCGCCGCCGTCTTCGTCGCCTGGCAGAACCTCGACGGAGACGGTGAGTTCTGGCTGCTGCCCTACCTGGAGCTGCTGCCCTTCGTGGGGGCGGACCTCCAGGCGCGCGGCCTCGCCACCGCCGGGCTGATCGGTGGGCTGGGGCTGATCTCGACCGGTCTGCAGGGCCTGTCCTGGCGGCGGGCACACCGGCGGGAGGCGGCGGACCAGGCGGAGCTGGCGTCGGTGGACGCGCTGCGCGACTGGCACGAGGCCCACGCCTGGGATGGGGTGCTGGACGTCGGCCGCGTGTCTGTGGATGGCCTCAGCGAGCGGGCAGGCGACCCAGCAGCTCCGGGAGGCGTGAGAACGCCCGACCTCGGTGGCTGATCGCGTTCTTCTCGTCCATCGTCAGCTCGGCCATGGTGCGACCGGGGGCCTCGGTCGGCCAGAAGAGCGGGTCGTAGCCGAAGCCGCCCTGGCCGCGCGCCTCGTGGCCGATCACGCCCTCGCAGCGGCCGTCGAGGGTGGTCTGAAAGCCGCCGTCCCCGACGAGCGCGAGCACGCAGCGGTAGCGGGCGGTGCGGTCGGTCCGGTCGCCGAGCAAGGCGAGCAGGTGGCGATTGTTGCCTTCATCCGTGCCTTCTGGGGAGAATCGCTTGCTGAACACCCCCGGTCGGCCGTCGAGGGCGTCCACCTCGATGCCCGAGTCGTCGGCGCAGGTGAGCAGGCCGGTGACCTGGTGGGCGAAGCGGGCCTTCTGCAGGGCGTTGTGCTCGAAGGTGTCGCCGTCCTCGGGGAGCTCGTCGGGCAGGCCGGTGACGTCGTCGAGGGTGAGGAGCTGGACCGGCAGATCGGCCAGGATCTGGCGGATCTCGTGGACCTTGTGGGCGTTGCGGGTCGCGAGCAGGAGCTTCATGGTGTCCTCGGGATCGTCGGCGGCGCTGTAGCCGGTCGTCCGGTCGACGACCCGTTGGACCGGGCGGGCCCAGCGGACTACGGGCGGCCGGCGCCAACACGGGAGCGATGGTTCCCTGGTGCGGAGGACGTGGCTCATGGATGAGCTGGACAAGGACGGGCTGGCGGCCGCGCTCGACGGTCGCTCGGAGCTCGATGTGCTCGTCGAGCAGCTGGACGAGCTGCTCGCGGAGGCGGTGGTCAGCGCGGACGAGGCCCTCGAGGTCGCGACCGTCGCCGGGCTGGCCGTGCGCCTGGGCGCGACCTCGGATCAGGTGGCCGACGCGCGTCAGTGGCTGGACGAGGGCGGTCTGGAGCTGGTCGAAGAGGGCCTGGACGAGGTCGACTGGGACGAGCTCGTAGACAACCTCGACAACCTGGAGGGCGCGGACGACCACACCGTCGACGAGGCCCTGTCCGACTTCGACGACCTGGTCGCCGCGGCGGCCTTCGTGGGTCAGGAGAGCCGGGTTCGCGAGGCGGCGCGCAAGGTGGCGGCGATCATCCGGCTGGTGCCGGATCCGTTCGTCTTCATGGTGCCCACGGGCGAGCAGATGATGGGCTGTCGCCTCGTGGCCAGCGACCTGGATCTGTACGACTACTGGCTCGCCATCGCCCAGGCGGAGAGCTGGTCCTAGGGCACATCCGGACAGCATTCGGCGAATACGCCAGATTCTGTCCGGCACGATGCGGTCGAATTTCGTCCGAATCGTGAGAGTGCACGATGAAGCTTGGAGATCGATCGTGATCTTCGAGCTTCACACGAGAGATCCATCCTTGATGGACCCCGAGGCCTGAACTATTGTTCAGGTGTTGCAGGCGGCGGGGGCCGCGCTGCGAGGCCGTGAGGGCGGCCGGGGAAGGAACCATGTCCGAGGGCGCTGCTGTGTCCCTCGACGCTCTACGTGCGCGCATCCAGGCGCTCGAGGGGCGTCGTGTGCATCGACGTCGTGAGCCGACCGGGATCGAGGGACTCGATCGGCTGACCGGGGGCCTGCCCCAGCCAGGCCTGGTGGAGCTGCACGGCCCCCCGGGTGCCGGGGCGGAGCGGCTGGCGGCGGACATCCTGGTTCGGCCGGCGCGCTTCGGCCGGCCGGTGGCCTGGGTGGACGCCGGGCGCACGCTCTACCCGCCCGCCCTGGCCCAGCGGGGGCTGGACCTGCGCTACCTGCTGCTGGTGCGCCCGCCCGCCGGGCACGAGGTGTGGGCCATGGAGCAGCTGCTGCGCTCGGGGGTGTTCCCCTTCGTGGTGGGCTCGGGGCTGATCCGCCTGGGCAAGGCAGGGCCGCGCTGGGGACGGGCGGTGGAGCAGGGAGGCTGCACCGCGATCGTGGTCTCGGAGCAGCCGAGTCGTGCCTTGCCGGCGGATCTTCGGCTGGCGGTGGGGCCGGACGGGGTGACGGTCTCGCGGGACCGGACCGGGGCGTTCGGCCGGCAGGGGGCGACGCCGGAGGAGCCGGTGGACTGCGATCCGTGGCAGCAGGCGCGCTGGATGGCGTCGTGAAGCACCCCGCGGGGCTGGTGCTGTTCCCGGACCGCGGTCCCTGGCCGGAGGCGTCGGTCGGGGGTCAGAGGGAGGCGCGCGACACCGGTCGGGAGCCGCTCCGGGCGCGCACGCCTCGCTACCTGGTGGTGCGCCTGCCCGCCTTCGCCCTGGAGCGCTGCGGCTACGACAGCGGGGACGTGGCGGCCTGCGTGGACGACGTGAAGAGCGCCACCCGGATCGTCGCGCTCACCCCGGCGGCCGCGGCCGAGGGGCTGCGGGTGGGCATGACGGCCGCGGAGGCGCGCGCCCAGGCTCCCTCGGTGGCGCTGGAGCCCCTGGACGCGGTCGGCCAGGCCCAGGATCACCAGGCTCTGCTGGAGGCCTTCGCCGGCTTCAGCGACCGGCTGGCCACGTGGGGTGAGCAGGATCTGGTGCTGGACGTGCGGGGCACGGCGCACCTGTTCGGAGGGGAGGAGGGCCTGCTCGACCAGGTGCGGGAGCGGGCGGCCGCCCTGGGGCACAGCTGTCGGCTGGCGATCGCTGATGATCCGCTCGCGGCCTGGGCTATCGCAGCGTACGGCTCCGGGGACACGGCCGTGCCACCGGGGGGAGCGGCCGCCGCGCTGGCGCCCCTGCCCATCGTCGCGCTGGGCCCCTCGCCGGAGCTGGCGGACTCGCTGGAGGTCCTGGGGATCCGCAAGGTGGGCACCTGGGCGGAGCTGGACCCGGCGTCGGTGGCGGGGCGCTTCGGGGAGGAGGGCCTGCGCCTGCATCGGATCGCCCGCGGGGAGACGGCCTCGCGCCTGCCCTGGCAGCACGCGGACGGCAGCACCGTGTGCGAAGGCGTCGTGCTGGGCGGGCCGACCATCCGGCTCGAGCCCATCCACTTCGTCCTGCCGGGCCTGCTGGTGCGAGTGTGCGAGTCGCTGGCCCGACGGGACGCCATGGCGGTGCGGCTGGCCATCCGCCTGCTCCTGGAGCGTGGGCCGCCCCACGTCGTGCGGGTGCGTGTCGGTCGGCCCACCCGGGACCCGGAGCGGCTGCAGCGCCTGGTGGCCGCGCGGCTGGAGCGGGTGCGCCTGGACGCGCCGGCGGTGGAGCTCCTCCTGGAGGTGGAGGAGCACACGGCGGAGCAGGGCTGGCAGCCGGGCCTGATGGATCGGGCGGAGGCGGCGGAGCCCCTGGAAGACCTGCTGGCCCGCATGACCGACGCGCTGGGGGAGGGCGTGCTCTTCGGCGCGGTGCCGGCCGACTCCTGGCTCCCGGAAGAAGGCTGGACCAAGCGTGAGTTTCGACCGGGGGCTCGGTTGCCTGGCCCGCCTGCCCACCGCAAGGGCGACCAGGATCCCGTCGCCGAGCAGCGCCACCTGGAGGTCGAAGGCGAGCGTCCACGGCCGATCCACCTGCTGCCGCGCCCGGACCGGGTGGAGGTGCAGGAGCGGGGCGGCAGGCCGGTGCGGGTGCGGCTGGAGACAGGCTGGGCCACCGTGTCCCGCTCCGAGGGCCCGGAGCGCCTGGAGGGGGGCTGGTGGCGCAGCGATGGCGGCTGGTGTCGCGACTACTGGATCGTCAGCGTGGACGGCCGGACCGGGTGGTGCTTCCGGGATGAACAGGCCCGCTGGTACGTCCAGGGCTGGTTCTGATGGCGCCGCGGCGGACGTATCGTGGATTGCTTGTTCCTTCCTTGGCACTGGCGTGCAGGTCGCCACGTGTCATGGGGAGGGCCCCCGGAAGTCAGCCTCCGCCCTGG
>CALATR010000642.1 GCA_937891875.1 uncultured Pseudomonadota bacterium
CGCTCCTGGGCGAGGCGGGCAGCAACACCGCGCTGTCGGCGGCCCCGGTGGTCGAGGTCCCCGACGATCCGATGATGTTCATCGATCCCGAGGGCGAGCTCGAGCCGCGCACCATCTCGGTCAAGACCGAGGACGGCAACACCGCCGACCTCACCATCCGCAGCACCGACGCGTGGAAGGGCAACCTCGATGCTGACGTCGTGCTGGTCGAGTTCGCCGACCTGGAGTGCGGCTACTGCAAGCGGGCCAGCTCGGAGCTGACCCGGCTGTACCAGGCCTACGGCGATCGCGTGCTGTTCGTGTTCAAGCACTTCCCGATGAACAACCAGTGCAACCCGGGCGTGAAGTCGCGCAAGCACCGGGACGCCTGCAACGCGTCCCTTGGCGCCATGTGCGCCCAGGAGCAGGGTCGGTTCTGGGCCTTCCACGACCTGGCCTTCAAGAACCAGCACGCGCTGGAGCCCGACGCGCTGACCGACTACGCCGGCGCGCTCGACCTCGACGTCGACGCCTGGCGGCGCTGTGTGACCAGCGCCGCGACCTCGGAGCGGCTGAACGCCAGCGGCCAGGACGGTGCGGCGGTCGATGTGCACGGTACTCCGCGGATCTTCATCGACGGCACCCTGTACCGGTCCGGCACCTCGGCGCTGCAGCTCGCGGCGGCGCTCGACGCGGCGCTCGGGGTGAAGGGGCAGGAGGCGCAGGAGCGTCGGGCCGCGCTGGCGGGCAGCGATCGCCTGCCGGTGGAGCCCATCGCCGCCGACGTGCCCGAGATGACCGAGATCAGCTACGGCGGGCAGACCTTCCTGATCGACACCTTCGAGTCCAGCCTGACCGAGGGCAAGGCGCACTCGGGCAAGCACGAGATCCCGGCGCTGCGCATGTCCTGGTACGCGGCGAAGGACGCCTGCGAGGCCGTGGGCAAGCGCATGTGCACCGAGCAGGAGTGGGTGAGCGCGTGCCAGGGTGCCCAGGCCGTCGATGACGACGGTGACGGCGCGTTCGCCGATGACCGCATCGAGGGCACCGCCTACCCCTACGGCGATCTGCACGAGCCGCCGCGGTGCTGGTCCGCGCGCAACCCCGACACCGAGCGTCCGGTCTACACGGGCGAGATGCCAGGTTGTACCGGAGAGAACAAGGTGTATGACCTGGTCGGCAACGTCGAGGAGTGGGTCGGCGCGACCGCCGAGGAGGCGGTGCTGCTGGGCGGCTCCTACGACACCCGCACCGACCACGCGCGCTGCTATCGCCGGAACGACACCTTCGGAGCCGGCTACGCCAACCAGCGCACCGGCTTCCGCTGCTGCATGGACCCGCCGGCCGAGTGACGGCGTGACGACACCTGCGCTACCGTAGGGGTCCACCCAGCATGAGGTTTCCATGGCGCTCGAGGACGACTTCCAGGCCGCGGTCGCGAAGTCCCGCACCATCTCCACCCGCCCCAGCAACGAGGATCTGCTCTCGCTGTACGCCCTGTACAAGCAGGCGACCGACGGGGACGTGGCGGGCAAGCGCCCCGGCACCTTCGACTTCAAGGGCCGCGCCAAGTACGACGCCTGGGCGGCCAAGAAGGGCCAGTCCAAGGACGACGCGATGACCGAGTACATCGCGCTCGTGGACAAGCTCCACGGCTGACGGGCGCGGTAAAGCGTCGCGGGCATGATCCGACAGGCCGGGCCGGTACCCTGGAGTGTCCGTGCCCGAGCCGTCCGCAGGCGTGATGCCCCCCGTCGACACCTGGCATCCCCAGGTTCGACGCTGGGTTCACACCGCCTGGGAGCAGGCGGGCGGCCACGAGGGCGGTCGCCTGGCGCTCGCCCAGCTGGTCAAGGCGCTGTGGGCGGCGGGAGATCCGTGGAGCCGGGCCTACCGGCACCTCTTTGCCGGTGCGCCGGCCCCGACCCGCGCGCCGACCCTGGCCCTGCCGGACGAGGAGGTCTTCTACGCTGGTGAGCCCGACCTGGTCGAGCTCATGGAGGAGGCCTCCCGGCTCGGTGCCGGCCGGATCCACCCGTGGGCGGTGCTCGGACTGGTCGCCGAGCGCACCCAGCGCTCCGCCCAGCAGGGCAGCCCGGGTGTGCACGGCGTGCGGGTCGCCCCGGTCGAGGCCGTCGGCGAGGGCACCCTCGTGCGGGTCCAGCGCGGCCTGACGGTCGACGAGGCGATGGCCTGGGGCGGTGGTCGCCAGGTGGTCGCGGTCATCGTCGATGATCGCATCTCGTCGGGCGCCGAGCGCTACAACACGCCCTACGTCGAGGGCCACTTCCACCTGCTGGCCGACGATGCGTGGGTCTTGCGAGAGCCCTCGAACAAGGCGCCCTTCTGGGTGCTCGAGGGCGTGTCGCCGGACGCGGCCGGCTCCCTGCCCGACGCGCTCCGCGACGTCCGCCGCCTGGTGCCGGGCTTTGTTCCGTGGCTGCCCTTCCGTGCTGGCGTCCGCCCCGACGCCGTCGCCCGGATCGAGTCCCTGCTGAAGCCCCTGCGCACCCTGCCGCGCCTGCTCCTGTCGACCGATCCGGGCGCGAACCTCCGCCCGGATGAGGCCGACGCCCTGGTGGTCGCGCTCGGTGCGGCGGCCGGTGGCGCCGAGGGCAGCGCGGTGCAGCCGGTGCTCGCGGATCGGGCGTCGGACGACGACGTGTTGGACCACGACGCGCTCGCCAGCAGCCTGGCCGCGACCCTGACCCACGCGCACACGGCCCTGCCGTTCGTGGTGGCGATCGTCGGTCCATCGGGCTCCGGTCGGACGGATCTGCTCCGCCGGCTCGAGGCCCACTGGCGCGCGATCGAGCCGCCAGAGGAAGGGGCAGCACCGGGCCTGCGGGCCGTTCGGGTGGATGCACGTCAGGCCGTCGCGGGACTGCTCGCGGCGATCGCCGACGCGGTCGACAGCTCGAGCCCGGTCGCATTCAGCGCGTCCGAGGCTGATTTCTTCGAGGGGGGGGACCCGGGCTCCGAGAGCCCGGGTCGGAGGGGGGGACCGGTGGCCCGGCCTGCGGGCCCGGTCACCGCCGACCCCCTGCGCGAGGCGCTGGGCGTGCTGCTGCCCGGCGCCCACACCGACGCGGCACCGTCCGCTCGGAGCTCGGCGCGGGCGGGGCTGCTGCTGTGCGCGCTGGGTGGGGCCGGCGTGCTCGCTGCGCCGCCGGACTGGACGGCGTTCGTGCCCGCAGCCCTGCTGGGGGTGGGCGTCTGGCTCGCCGCGCGAGGGCTGGGTGCCAGCGTGTTCACCGAGGAGGTCGCTGTGGCGCCGGTCACGCCGGCCGCCCCGGCCCTGCCTGTCCGCCCGGCCAGCGCCGAGGACCGGGTGCGTGCGGCCCTGGGCTCGACCCGGGCGCTGCTCCTCGTCATCGACGACCTCGATCGCGTGCCCGCCGACCGCGCCCGCCAGCTCCTCGTCGAGCTGCGCGGCCTGCTCGACGGTGACGCGCTCCCGCCGACCGCGGCCGCAATCGGCGGCTCGGCCGCCACCCTGCACGCGGCCTGCTCCACCGAGCACCCGCTGCCGACCCTGGTCCAGGTCCCGCTGTGGCTGGCACCCATGCGTGCAAAGACAGCCAGCAAGGCGCTGTCTGCCTGGACTGGCCTGCCGGCTCCCCGGGTGGCCGCGCCCCCGCCTGCCCTGCGTGCCGTGCGCGGCGACGGGGCCGACCTGCCCGAGGCCGTCCCCATCCACGTCGAGGCCGAGGACACCGGCGAGCTCGGCCCGGCCGACCTCGAGGCCCTGATCGCCTTCGCCCCGCTCATGGACCCGAGCCCGCGGGCGTGGAAGCGCCTGGTCAACCAGGCCCGCTGCCTGCGCCCACACCTCGCGCCCGGCACCACCGCACCCACCGTCGCGGCCTGGCTCGTGCTCGCCGCGGCCGACCCGGAGCTGCCCGCCCGCCTGCGTCCCCGCCTGTCGAGCGGTGCCGCGGTGGTCGATCTGGTGCGCCAGCACGCCTGCGAGGAGGTCGTCGCCGCTCTGGCCGACGTCCCCGCCGACGCCTGGCCCGACCCGGCCGCCCTGGCCGCGGCCGCCGACGACGTCCTCCGCTGGACCTTCGTCGGCCCCTACGCGAGCGAGACGGTCGTGGAGGGTCGGAAGGTCAGGAAGTCGGCGTAGAACGAAGCGATCAGATGTCCGACTGCATCATCTCCGCCGGATCGCCGACCACGACCAGGTACCAGCCGAGGTCCTCCATCCGGTTGTAGAAGACGATGGACGCCTTGTCGTCGACCGTGGCGTACTCGACGCCGCCCTTCTGGTAGCTCTCGATCGCCTCGACCACGGACTCGACCTCGAAGGTCGGGGTGCGCTTCTTCTTCGCCGAGCGGCCGCCCTCGGGCTTCTTGCCCGCGTCCTCGGTCGAGATGATCTGCTCGCCGTGCTCGTTGAGGATCATGACCTCGCGGACGCCGTCGATGCTCTCGGGGAGCTGGAGCAGCTCGTCGATGACGTAGTCGAAGGTCAGCGAGACGCCGGCGACGCCGATGAGGTCGTCGTTGATGTCGAAGATGGGCTGGGAGACCGTCATGACATAGCCCTGCCCGTGGTAGTCGGGGAAGGGCGGCGCCCAGCGCGGACCGGGGCTTCGCTGGGCATTCTTGGCCACGTCGGTGTACCAGGGCTGCTCCCGCGGGTCGTAGCCGTCGAGGTCGCCCTTGCCCGGATAGTGAACGTAGGCTCCCGACTCGAGCCCGATGAAGGCCCAGGTGAGCGGGGTGCCCTGCTTGGCGATCCGGCGCTCGTAGCGGGACTGCTTGAAGCGCGCAGCCTCCTCCGACTCCGACCGCAGCAGGGCCGTGCGCAGGTTCGAGTCGATGGTGATCAGCTGGCGCGCCTGGCGATCGGCCAGCTCCGGGTCCTTCGCGCCCTCGGGGATGTGGAAGGTCGGGTGCTCGAGCGAGAGCTTCATGCCGTACTTGGACGAGTCGACCAGGCCGGGCACCTTCTCCTCGTCGAAGTCCTTGGACGTGTAGTAGGTGACGTTCTCGTCGGCGGCGGACAGGGTCAGCTTCTCGGTGGCCGTCGCGACCACCGTGCCGAGCAGGCCCTTGTAGGCGATGAGCGCGCCATCCACCTTGGATGCCTGGGCGAAGACCGAGGATCGAAGCCCATTGATCCGCGCCTGCTTCGCCGACTCCAGGGTCGTGTAGATGGCGGCGCCTGCGCCCACGACGACCACGCCGATGCCGGCGATGGAGAGCAGGGTGAGGACGATGAAGGCGGTCAGCGCGGTGTGGCGGCGAATCCACCGGCCCATGGCCTGGGGCACGGTGTCCGGGCGCGCGGCGATGGGCTCGTCGCGGAGGTAGTGGCGGATGTCGTCGGCCACGGTGTGGATGTTCTTGAAGCGCGCGTCCTTGGACTTGGTCGTGCACTTCTCCATGATCGCCTTGAGCTCCCGCGGGATGCGGTCACCGAAGGCGTGCTGGAGCGGGTCCTTCTCGGCGTCCTGCTGGCGCATGACGATCTTCATCGCCGACTTGCCGGTCACGGCCTGCTTGCAGGAGATGAGCTCGTACAGGATGAGGCCCATCGAGTACTGGTCCGAGCGGTGGTCCAGGTCGGCGTTGTCGCCGTTGGCCTGCTCGGGAGACATGTACTGGGGGGTGCCGATGATGAGGTCGGGCTCTTCCTCGGGCTCGTAGACCAGCTCGATCGGGTCTTCCGTGATGATGTCGCCGGTGCGCACCACCTTGGCGATGCCCCAGTCCATGATGTAGACCTCGCCGTAGGCCCCGATCATGATGTTCTCGGGCTTGAGGTCGCGGTGGACGACCCCGCGGCTGTGGGCGTAGAACAGGGCGTCGCAGCAGCGGAGGAAGATCTCGAGGCGCTTCTCGAGGCTGTACTCCTCCGGCAGCTTCTTCTTGCCGTACTTCTGGTACGCCTCCTTGACCTCGTCGATGTAGTCCTCGACGGTCTTGCCCTTGATGAGCTTCATCGTGTAGGCGAGCATGCCGTCGGTGTTCTGCTCGAGCTGGTAGACCGGCACGATGTTCGGGTGGTCCAGCTGGGCCGTGATCTGGGCCTCGGCGTAGAACTTGCTCGCAAGTGCCGCGTTCGACGCGATCTCCTCGGACATCTCCTTGTAGGCGACCAGGCGGAGCAGGTCGTTGTCCTTGGCCTTGAGCACGCGGCCCATGGCGCCCTCGCCGACCTTGCCGACGAACTTGTAGTCACGACGCAGGATGTCGGTCGTGTCGCTGACGTCCTGGTTGGCCTTCTGGCGCAGGGAGAACATGGTCCGCTTGAGGCGATCGCGGGCGCTGGTCTTGCGGTGGCCGCCGGTTCCGCTGCCCGTCCCGGTCGCTCCCTGGGCTCCGCCTGCACGGCGACGGGCTCCGGTGCCGGTCCGCTCGCTGGTGCGGCGACGGGACCCGGTGCGGCTGCCCGTCCGGCGACGACCGCCGGTGGCGCGGGCCTCGTCGCGACGCTTGGGCCGGGCGCCGGTGGACCCGGCGTCCTCGTCGTCGTCGTCGTCGTCGTCATCGCCGTCATCGGCGGTGTCGTCGGATGCGGTGTCGTCAGACGCGGTGGCCTCGCCGTCGTCCTCGACGGCCGCGCGCTCTGGCGCGGTGGGCGGGGTGGCGTCGGCGTCGACGGTCTCCTCGGAGACGCTCGCCTCGGGGGGAGGCGCGTCGCTGGCAGCTTCTTCTGGCGTGGCGTCGGCGTCGGTGGCCTCGGTCTGCACGGGGGCAGCCTCCTCGGGGGCGGCGTCTGCGGCGGGCTCGACCGGGGTCTCCGCGGCAGGGGCGGGCTCGGACGTGCTCTCGGCGGCGGGGGCGGCCACGGCCTCGTCCTCCTCGTCGTCGTCGACCTCGGGCATCAGCGTCGGAGCATGCAGGCGGCCGCGGCTGGGGGTCGGACGTGGGGTGGCCTGACGGGCCAGCGCCTCGACCGCGCCAGAGTCCACGACCCCGTCAGAGACGAGCTTCTCCAAGACCGTCGGCGCCACGATCCCCTCATCGCGCAGGTAGCCGATGAAGCGAACGAGGTCTCCCGTGCCGCTCTTGCGGACGAACTCCGCGTAGAGCTTGCCCAGGTCGTCATCGAGGGACGGCTGGAGGGCCGCCTTGAGGTCGTTGAAGCGCATGTTCCCGGCACCGTTGTGAGTGGGGCGCCGGACCATACCACGCACCTGCAGCACGGCATGCGGTACGGTGTCGACCTCGTCTCCGACGGGCTCATCGTCGGCTGTGAACGCCGAATCGAGGTCAGTCCCCCCGCGCGCCGTTGACGAGGCCCTGGCCGGTCACCCCGATGCGCAGGGCCCAGGTCGCGGTGACGTCGGTGTCTGCGTCGGGTCGGGAGCCCCGGATCTCGGTGGACAGGGTCATGCTCCGGGACACGACGTAGTCGGTGAGGTCGAGGCCGGTCAGGTCCAGCGCGACGAAGGCTTCCCCGTCGGGAAAGTCGGTGGACGACGCGACCAGCTCCTTCGGCAGGTCCGGGGCCTCCACGTACAGCTCGAGCTTCTCCAGGAACGCGAGGTCGGCGTCGTCGGGGGCGACGGCCTCGAGATCGAACTGCACCAGCTCCACCCGCTTCACGTCGCCGGGCTCGACTCCCTGGTTCTGGAGTTCCTGGGCGTCGAACACGTCGATCGCGGTCAGGCCGTCGAAGCCCAGCGAGCCGGTGAGCTCCTCGATGATCGTGCCGCGCTCCACGGTGGTCTCGACCACGTCGGACACGCGGATGTTGACGAGCCGGCCGCAGCCGGAGCCGAGCAGGGCGACGAGCGCCAGGATGGCAAGGGACGGGTTGCGCATGACACCTCCACACAGCACGTATCGGCGTGGGGCCGCGCCATGCAGCCCCCCGGGAGCGCAGGACGTGACG
>CALATR010000643.1 GCA_937891875.1 uncultured Pseudomonadota bacterium
GGCAGGCGCACGGTGAACGGCGGAGCATCGGGCACGTCGAGCACCGTGTCGTCGAGGCGGAGCTGCAGCTCGGTCAGGTCGGTCAGGGGTCGCGGGTCCAGGGTGACGTCGACCCGCTGGGTGCCCCCCACCACGGCCGGCACGTCCCACAGTCCCAGCGCCGGACCCGCTCGGGTCACGTCGAGCGCGGGGGATCCCTCGTTGTCGGTGCGCACGACCAGCCCGCCCAGCGCGTCCACACCGAGCCACCACCCGTCGGGCACGTCGACCGCGGACAGGCCGGTCGCGTCCCCGTGCCAGGCTCCGTCGGTGGTCTGCACCCACACCCCGCTCGCGTCCACGCTTGCGCGCACGTCAGCGACCGAGGCCAGCGCCGGATCGTCCTCGGTGGCGTCGGCCGCGGGCGGTGCGCCCAGGCTGTCGTCCTCGCCGTCCGCGTGCAGCAGCAGGTCCAGGCCGTCGGTCGCCCACAAGACCCCGTCCCCGTCGGCGGCGATCGCCCGAAGACCCGGGAAGAAGGCATCATCCCGGATCTCCCAGCCGATCCCCTCCCCGGGCGAGCGGGCCAGCAGGATCGCCGTGTCACCGCGCTGGAGCCACGCGCTGGACGGGGTCACCGGAGCGAGGGCCGCGTCTGCCGGCTCGCCGTCGAGGGTCGGGGTGGACCACGCGCTGTCGAAGCTCCAGTGCCAGCCGGCGTCATCGCGGACCCAGCGCGCCGGGCCCCGGGTCACGAGCGCCTGCGCCTCGCCGGTGAGGGCGTCCTGCAGGGGGGAGGGCCACAGCTCGCCGTCGAAGAAGCGCACACCCTGCTCGGTGACGACCAGCAGGGCGTCCTCGCCCAGCCAGGCCCCGCCGCGCAGCTCCTGCTGACCGGTCCACACGGTGATGGGCTCGGCCAGGCGGGGATCGTGGAGCTGGACCGAGCCGCCGACCAGCACCAGCGCGCGCCCGCCGTCGAGGAGCACGATCGCGGTGCCGCCGTCCGCGAGGCGATCCGTGCGTGCCGGGCCCGAGCCGTTCCAGACGCTGGGCGGGGCCTCCACCGGCTCGGTGCAGCCCACGAAGACCAACGCTGCAAGCGGCAGGATCGCGCGAGTCACTTCACCGCCCCCTGGAGGATCCACGACTCGATGGTGTCGAGATCGGCCTGGGAGAGCGGTCCGGACGTGGGCATGCTGCGCCCGGTGCCCCCGGCGGCCGTCTGCCGGTTGTTCAGCTTCAACCAGATGTAGCTGCGGTCCGGGTAGCCCGGCTCGATGTAGTTCATGGTCGACAGGCCGGTCGAGGGCTGCTCGACGATCCGCGCCCAGGTGCCCGAGCGCAGGGACAGGCCGCCCGAGGTGCCATGGCAGCGGCTGCAGCCGGTGTTCCACAGCCCCTGGATGTCCGCGTCGTGGGTGAGGGTCTCGCTGCCGACGTCCTCGTCGACCCGCCCGTCGCAGTCGTTGTCCCGGGAGTCCTCCCAGTCGAAGCGGGTCGGATGGATGCCGACGTCGGTGTCGACGCAGTCGGTGTTGTCGGCGACCCACCCCCGGGGCGCGACGCAGGCGGCGGTGCCCTCGGCGTCGTCGGCGCCAAAGCCATCGCCGTCGTCGTCCGGGTACCAGCTGGTCACGCCCACCACGTCCAGGTCGTCGTCGTCGATGTCCCCGTCGCAGTCGTTGTCGACCGAGTCGCAGCGCTCGGTCGCGCCCGGGTGGATGGCCGCGTCGGCGTCGTTGCAGTCGCGGGCCCGGCTCACCCAGCCCGCCGGCCGGTCGCAGCGGGGCTCCCGGGTGGCGGGATCGCCGTAGCTGTCCTTGTCGGCGTCCCGGTACAGGGCCACCGCCACGTCGCCGTCGGGGTCGCGGTCGTCGCAGTCGAGGTCGTTGCCGACGTAGCCGGACGGCCGCATGCAGGCGGCGATGCTGTCGTCGGGGTCGCCGTAGCCGTCGCGATCGGTGTCCGCGAACCAGGCGACCTGGTCGACGATGTCGTCATCCTCGATGTCGACCAGCTCGTCGCAGTCGTTGTCGAAGCCGTCGCAGCGCTCGAGGGCGAAGGGGCTGATCCAGGCGGCCTCGTCGTCGCAGTCGCCGCCCCGGGGCGCGTAGCCAAAGGGGGCGAAGCAGGCCGTGATCGCGTCGCTGTCGGAGCCGTAGCCGTCGAGGTCCCGGTCGAGGTAGAAGGTGCGCTGACCGGCCCCCTCGTCGTCGTCGTCGACCAGCCCGTCGCAGTCGTTGTCGACGCCGTCACAGACCTCGTCTGCGCCAGGCCGGGCGAAGGGATCGGCGTCGTCGCAGTCCAGGCACGCGGCCACCCCGTCGAAGTCCGCGTCCGCGAAGAGCGGCACCTCCCCGTCGCAGTTGCGGTCCACCGGGTCGGTGCAGTCCTCCTCGGGGGCGCCCGGCCAGGTGTCGGGGTCCTCGTCGTCGCAGTCGACGTCTGCGGTGTAGCCGTCATCGTCCGCGTCCACCGGGCCCGGGTCCGTCTCCGAGTCGGTGTCCGAGTCGGAGTCGCTGTCGGTGTCCGTGTCCACGTCCGGGTCGGTGTCGACCGGCTCGGCGTCGCAGGCGGAGAGGAGGACCGCGA
>CALATR010000644.1 GCA_937891875.1 uncultured Pseudomonadota bacterium
CGACCTTGTTGAGGCGGTGGGACTCGGGCCCGTCGTCGCGGATGATCTGGCTGACCTTGCGCGCCTTCATCCACCGGATGAACGCCGGGAACACCAGGTAGGCGACCAACAGGGCGGTCACGACACCCCACGCCGTCCGGAACGAGATGTAGCGGAAGACGTTGACGCCGGGCACGACGTCCGAGAGCAACGGCATGAGGTGGTACAGCATTCAGGTCTCCGCCTGCAGCGTGTGCAGGATCCGTTCCATGGCCAGACCGCGGCTGCCCTTGACGAGCAGGCGGTGGTCCGGACCCAGGGTGCCGAGCAGGGCGTGGCCGGCGGCGTGGGGATCGTCGAAGGTCTCGACCGGCAGCCCACCCGCCGCCGCGGCGAAGCGGGGACCGACCAGCAGCACCCGGGACAGGCCGAGGGACACGGCGTGCTCGGCGATCTCGCGGTGCAGGCTCGCCTCGTGCACACCCAGCTCGAGCATGTCTCCGAGGGCGGCGATCCCCCGCCCGCCCAGGGCCGCGAGGGTGTCCAGCGCGGCCCGCATGCTGGCGGGGTTGGCGTTGTAGGCGTCGTTGAGGACCAGCGCCCCGTCCGGCAGGCGCTCGATCCGCTGACGCATGCCGACGGGCTCGTAGCGGGCGAGTCCGGCGGCCGCCTCGTCCAGGCTGACGCCCAGCGCGTGGGCCACCGCGAGCGCCCCGGTCGCGTTGAGGGCGAAGTGCATGCCAAAGGCCGGGAGCGTGGCTTCGACCTGGCGAACCCTGTCCCGGACCACCACCCGCGTCGTGAGCGCAGCCGCGTCGAGCTCGGCGTCGACCAGGCGCACGTCCGCGCCGTCGGCTCGCCCGAAGGTGACGACCCGGACGCCCTGTGGGGCCCGACCGACCCAGGGCGCCAGGCGAGGATCGTCGAGGTTGACCACCAGCACGTCGCCCGGGGTCGCGGTGTCGAACAAGGCACCCTTCTCGACGCCGACCCCGTCCAGCCCACCCAGCTCCAGCAGGTGCGCCGGCCCGACGTTGACGATGATCCTGCAGGTCGGACGCGCCGTCTCCGCCAGGTGACGGATCTCGCCGGGGGCGCTCGTGCCCATCTCGACCACCAGCACGTCCACGTCCGCAGGCGTCGCCAGCAGCGTCATGGGCACGCCCAGGTGGTTGTTCAGGTTGCCCACCGTCTGGTGCACCCGCCCCAGCGATCCCAGGGCGCACGCGGTCAGCGCCCGGGTGGTGGTCTTGCCGGACGAACCCGTGATCCCCACCACCGGCACGTCCAGATCCGCCAGCCGGTCCCGCGCCGCCGACCCGATCGCCGCCATCGCCGCGGTGGTGTCGTCGACCAGGACCACGCCCGCGTCGAGAGCACCGGGCGGCACCTCGGACACGACCACGCCGACCGCCCCGGCCTGCACGGCCTGCTCCAGGTAGGCATGGCCGTCGAAGCGCGCCCCGACCAGGGCCAGGAACCACGCCCCGTGCAGGTCCTTGCGCGTGTCGGTGAGGATCGGCCCGGCCTCCCCTGGCTGCAGCAGCTGCCCACCCGTCGCCGCAGCGATCGTGTCCCCGTCGAAGCGCATCGGCAGGTCCAGCTCCCGGGCCAGGTCGGACAGCGCCTCGAAGCCCTCCGACACATCGTCGAACGGGATCTTCGATCCCGAGATCTCCTGCACCTTCTCGTGCCCCTTGCCCGCGATCAGCACGAGGGCCGGAGCCCCCGGACCGGTGGCCGCAGCGATCGCCTCCCGGATGGCCGTGCGCCGCCCCACGGTCGCGGTGACCTTGGAGCGCGCCTCACCGGGGATGCCGTCCAGGACCTGATCGATGATCGCCCGGGGGTCCTCGCTGCGGGGGTTGTCCGAGGTGACCCACACCCGATCGGCCAGCTCGGCGGCGACAGCACCCATCTGGGGGCGCTTGCCCGGGTCCCGGTCGCCCCCGCAGCCGAAGACCACGACCAGCTCGCCCGCGCCGGCCACCGGCCGCAGCACGGACAGGGCGGACTGCAGGGCGTCCGGCGTGTGCGCATAGTCGACGAAGACCGAGGGCTCCGGGACCCGCACCGAGCCCGTGCCCGGCCCCACCCGCACCGGCGGCACGCGCTCGAGGCGACCCGGCACGCCGGACACCCCGGCGATCCCGTCCGCCGCCTCCTCCCAGGAGAGCCCGACCGTGCGGAGGATGCCGAGGGCGGCCGCGACATTCAGCGCGTTGAACCTGCCGACCAGGGCGGTGTGCACCATCAGCGGCTGGTCGCGCTCGGGCAGGCGCATGCGCAGGGTCTGGCCGGCACGGGAGAGCTCGACGCCCTCGATGCGCAGGTCATTGTGGGGCTGAAAGCCATACAGCCAGCGGTCGGCGGGGGGCAGCATGCGGGCCCAGGCCGGGTCGTCCCCACAGAGGATCGCGCGCGGCGCACCACCGGCGGCACGCAGGCGAGCCTCGTCGAACAGCTGCGCCTTCGACGCGGCGTAGGCGTCCATGGTGCCGTGGAAGTCGAGGTGGTCGCGGGTGAGGTTGGTGAACACGACCGTGTGGAAGGGCAGCGCGTCGACCCGGCGCTGGTCGAGCGCGATGCTGCTGGCCTCGATGAATGCGGCCTGCACACCCTCATCGCGCATGTCAGCGAGCAGCGCCTGCAGGGCCGTCGCCTCGGGGGTCGTGAGCCCGGTCACCGCCTCGCGCTCCCCCCAGGCCGCCCCCAGGGTGCCGATCCTGCCCGCGGTGCGCCCGCTCGCCTGCATCGCGCCCGCGCACAAGGACACCAGGGTGGACTTGCCGTTGGTGCCGGTGATTCCGACCACGGGGAGCTGCTCGGCCGGGTGCCCGTGCAGCGCC
>CALATR010000645.1 GCA_937891875.1 uncultured Pseudomonadota bacterium
GACCAGCTCTCGACCCTGCTGCTCCAGCTGGGCGAGCCCGAGACGCTCACCTCGCTCACCCGCATCGCCGCCCTGGCGCCCAAGCTCGAGTACGCCGCCTACTTCGCCGCCGCGGGGCCCGAGCTCCTGGAAGAGGCGATGGACGCCGCGAACGAGCGGATCCGCGAGCAGGGTCTCGAGCCCTACGACGTGCAGCGGCGCCTGGACAAGGCGGCCCAGACCCTGGTCGACCTGACCGAGACCGAGACGCTCGAGCTGGCGCGCAAGCTCACCGGCATGCTCCCCGCCTACATGCCCATGATGGAGGCCGCCGCCGACGCCATGCGCCAGCGCACCGAGCACGAGGGCAGCGAGGAGCTCCAGAGCCGCATGGTCGAGGCCCTGGTCCAGCTGTCCGACCCCGAGACCCAGGAGTCGCTGATCCGCATCGCCTGCCTCGCGCCCCAGCTGGAGTACGCCGCCTACTTCGCCGCCGCCGGCCCCGAGCTGCTGGAGGATGCGATGGAGCTGACCCGGTCGAAGGCCGAAGAACACGGCCTGGACACCGCGGTCATCATGCACCGCCTCGCCCAGGCGACCGACCTGCTCTTCGTCTTCACCGGCACCGACCAGGTGGAGCTGCTGCGCCAGATCGGCCAGCGCTCCCCGCACTTCGTGCCCGTGCTCAAGGCGTCGACCCACGTGCTCGAGCAGCGCGCGATCCTCGAGGGCAAGAACGAGCTGGAGGGCCGCCTGGTCGAGACCTTCCTCGAGCTGTCGGACCCCGAGACCCTGTCGTCGCTGACCCGGATCGCCGCGCTGGCGCCCAAGCTCGAGTACGCCGCCTACTTCGCCGCCGCCGGTCCCGAGCTGCTGGACGAGGCGATGGAGACCGTGCGCGCCAAGGCCGAGGAGAACGGCATCGGCACGGTCGACGCCCGCCTCGCCGCCGCGCTGGACGCAGCGGTCACCATGTCGACCCCCGCGACCCTGCGCGGCATCACCCAGGTCGCCCAGATCCTGGCCGCGATCGCCGACACCGAGGACTCGACCGAGTCCCTGCAGCGCATGGTCACCCGCCTGCCCCGCCTCGAGCGCACCCTGGGACAGGTCGAGCGGGCGCTGGACACCATCGACCAGGCAGCCCAGGACAGCGGCCTGTCGAGCATCGAGGATCTGGAGATCCCCGCGGTCGCTGGACTGCGCCTGCTCAACGTCGCGACCAACCCCGCGACCGAGAAGGCGCTGGGCACGGTCGTGCGCCTGGCCCCGGACCTGGCCCGCATCGCCGAGCCGGTGATGCAGACAGTCGCCGAGGTCGAGCCCGAGGTGTTCACCGAGGCCATCGGCGTGCTGACCTCGCCGGATGTGCTCAAGCTCATGAAGCTCTTGCACGAGAAGGCCCCGATGATGGTCGAGCTCCTCGAGGCCGTCGAGCTCAGCCCCGCCACGGTGCGCCTGGTGAAGGCCGCCAACGCCGCCGCCGCCGCCGCCGCCGCCGAGCCCCCGCGCAAGATCGGCGCGTTCGGCGTCCTGGGTGCCCTCGGCGACCCCGAGGTCCAGCAGATGGTCGGCCTGGGCGTGAGCCTGTCCAAGCACCTGTCCCGCGAGATGGCCGGCGGAACCGCACTCGAGAACAAGTAGGGCTACCCCACCGATCCCCGGCTACACTCCCTCCATCCAGACGGGGCACGTCGGGAGTCCACATGCATCGCCTCTACCTCGCCCTCGCCACGGCACTCGCCCTGACCGCGTGTGAGGGCGGCACGGTCGTCATCCGGGAGACCGGCCTCGAGGAGACGTGTGCGGAGCACGATCCGGCGAGCCTGCCCGCCATCGTCGACGGCGAGATCCAGTCCTTCGAGGGCTGGGGCTTCGTCGGTGAGATGTGGGTCACCCGCACCGACATCTCCGAGGAGGCCTGCATGGCCTGCGAGGACGGTCGCTGCATGCAGCCCGAGCCTTTCGGATCCGACCGCCTCTACCTGGGCGTCTGGACCGACGACTCGGCCGGCGAGTGGTGCGATGCCTACGGTGAGGTCGCGTGCGGTCCGGTCTTCAACGACGGCCGCTGCGGCTTCGTCATGCAGGCGTCGTACTCCTGTGCCGCCGAGGGACGCCCGCTGCTGGTCGACGGGATCGCCCGCACCGCCGATCCCCGCGCCGAGCCGTGGAGCCGCCAGGCAGTCGAGCTCGAGCCCGTGCCCGCGGCCGAGCGCCTTCAGGTGCACGCGCGCTGGGTGCAGGCCGGCCTGACCGAGCACGCCTCGGTCGCCGCATTCTCCAGGTTCTCCCTCCAGTTGATGGCCCTTGGCGCCCCTCCGGATCTGCTCGCCGACGCCTCCCGCGCGGCGCTCGACGAGGTCCACCACGCCGAGGCCTGCTTCGCCATCGCCGCGGCCCTCGGGGGTCCGGTCGGGCCCGGCCCCCTCTCCTGCGACGACCTGCTCGCCGCACCGGAGCTCTCCCCCGAGGCCGTCCTGCGCGGGACCTTCGACGAGGGGTGCGTCGGAGAGACGGTCGCTGCGGCCCTCGCCCGCGCGGGCGCCGAGTCGGCCTCCGACCCCGAGATCGCCCGGGTGCTCCACCGCATCGCCGACGACGAGACCCGCCACGCCGCCCTGGCCTGGCGCACCGTGCAGTGGCTGGTCACGACCTACCCCAACCTGCGCCCGGTCCTCGCCCAGCTGGTCGCGCGGTGTGCCCTCGCCCCCAGCCGTCAGGCGGATCTCCCCCAGCACGGGCTGCCCGGCGGTGCCCGCGCCGACGCCATCGGCCGCGACGCGCTGGTCCGCGTGGTCGGCCCCCTCGCCCGGGACGTACTGCGGGCGACCGACGCTACTTCACCAGCAGCATCGGCAGGCTGACCGCGATGTCGACGAAGATCGGCTCCAGCTCGGACGGATCGGTCGTCGCGTAGCTGTTGCCGTCCCCGACGACCAGCGACCGCATGAACTCCTTCTGCCCGCCGGTGCCGAAGGCGATGGTCCACACGTTGATGTCGTTGTCCTCGGCGCGCAGGGCCTGGTTCTGCGACTCCAGGATGATCGTCGACTCCGAGCGGGTGTCGTCCCCGTGCATGTACACCCGCCAGGTCTCGACGAGATCATCTGGGCGGCGGGCGGGCTTGACCGGCAGCCCGACCGGGTAGCCGTCGGTGAGCACGACCAGCGCCTTGTAGGCGAAGGGATCGGTCGCCCCCTCCTCCAGCAGCACGTCGATGCCGAGCTTGAGCCCCACCGAGTGGTCCGTCCCCCGATCATCGCCGTAGTACCTCGGCATCTGCGAGGCGTCGTTGTAGTAGTCCGCGCCGTAGTAGTAGAACGGGTACGCGGGCGTCTCCGGCCCGTAGTAGTCGTGCGCCGTCGAGCCCCAGGTCAGGGTGCTCCACTGGGCGCGGGCCGTGGCGTACTCGGTCTCGTCGTACAGGTCGAAGGGCTCCGTCCACACGTGGGCGTACTTCGAGAAGAAGGTCACCATGCCCACCCGGTCGTCCGGGGACGCGGTGTCGTGCACGATGTCGAGGAAGCTCACCGCGCCGTCCCGGGCCCAGTGGATGTCGAAGCGGAACGAGGCGGTGATGTCCATGACCACGACGGCGTGCAGGCTGCGGCTGGCGGCGGTGGCCGAGCCCTGCACCGCGGCGCTGTCCCGGTTCCAGATCCGCGCGAAATAGAGCGGCAGCTCGTTCTCCCCGGTACGGCCGACGTCGACCCGCACGGCGTTGGGCTTGTCCGAGGCGGTCATCTCCGCCCCGCCCCGGTTCCAGCCGCCGAACTCCACCGAGATCATCTCGCCGTGGGCCTCGCCCACCTGGTTGCGGCCGATCATGGACACGGCCACCGCCTCCGCCGCGCTGGTGTCTCCGGTGCGGCGCAGCTCGACCAGGGCCGCGTGGGCGGCGGCGTCAGCAACGTCCTGACTCTGGCTCTGGGCGATCCGGATCCAGCTCTGATCGACCGAGAGAGCCGTGAAGCCGAGGAAGACCGGCAGCACCAGGCCGAGGATGACCGAGTAGTTGCCGGAGCGTGAGGAGCGCATTCGCATGCGGGATGACCTGGAACGAGACATCAGACCCCCAGGAGACACAAGCGCCCGAATCTAGCGCGAGTCCCCGGTTCGCTGACGAACAAACGTCAGGATCCGCCCATTGACACGAACGTGACATTCTCCCAGAACACGGGGCAGCCGCGCAGAGTGGCGCGCGCGGCCACCTTCCTCCGTACGCTACTTCACAAGCAGCATGGGCAGGCTGACCGCGATCTCCTCGAAGATCGGCACCAGCTCGGACGGATCGGTGGTGGCGTAGGTCTTGCCGTCCCCGACGACCAGCGACTCCATGAACTCCGCCTGGCCCCCGCTGCCAAACGCGATGGTCCACACGTTGATGTCGTTGTTCTCCGCACGCACGGCCTGGTTTTGCGACTCCAGGATGATCGTGCTCGCCGAGCGGGTGCTGTCCCCGTGCATGTACACCCGCCAGGCCTCCTCCAGGTCCGCCGGGCGCCGCTCGGGCTTGATCGGCAGTCCGACAGGCTTTCCATCGGTCAGCACGACCAGCGCCTTGTAGGCGAAGGGATCCTTCGCGCCCTCCTCGAGCATCACGTCGATGCCGAGCTTGAGGCCCACCGAGTGGTCGGTGCCGCGATCGTCGCCGTAGTAGCGGGGCATCTGCGGGGCGTCGTTGTAGTAGTCGGAGCCGTAGCGGTAGAACGGGTACGCGGGCACGTCATCGCCGTAGTAGTCGTGCTCGGTCGTCGCCCAGGTGAGGGTGGACCACTGGGCGCGCGTCGCCGCGTACGCAGTGTCGTCGTACAGGTCGAAGGGCTCGGTCCAGACGTGGGCGTAGCGGGAGAAGAAGGTGACCATGCCCACCCGATCATCGGGCGTGGACGAGTCGTGCACGATGTCGAGGAAGCTGACCGCGCCGTCCCGGGCCCAGTGGATGTCGAATCGGAACGAGGCGGTGATGTCCATGACGACGATGGCGTGCAGACTGCGGCTGGCAGCGGTGGCCGACGCCTCGGTCGCGGCACTGTCGCGGTTCCAGATCCGGGCGAAGTAGAGCGGAAGCTCGTTCGCGCCGACCCGACCGACCTCGACCTCGACCGCGTTGGGGTTCTCCGACGGGGTCATGGCGGTGCTGCCTCGGGTCCAGCCACCGAACTGGATGTCGAGCAGGGCACCTGCCTTCTCGCCCACCCGGTTCCTCGCCACCATGGACGTGGCGACCTTCTCCGCGGCGTCGACGTCGCCGGTGCGGCGCAGCTCGATGAGCGCTGCATGGGCGGCTGCGTCGGCGACGTCCTGACTCTGGCTCTCCGCGATGCGGATCCAGCTCTGGTCGACCGAGAGCGCGGTGAAGCCCAGGAACACCGGGAGGAGAAAACCAAGGATCACGGAGTAGTTTCCGCGACGAGCACGCAATGGAGGAGTCATGACAACGCTCCTGTGGAGGGGAGTGCCGTCGACGCTACCGCGCGTGGCGTGCGGAACGAGTCCTCTGTGTCAGTTGCCGGTCATTGCCAAGGGAAACAGGCGGCAGATCCCGGTTCTTTCACCACGCTGACACCCCCCTCCAGGGCCCGCTCGATTGATCGCTCAATGCGCGGAGCGCAGGGCCGCGGCCTGCCGACGACGCTGCTCCGCCATGCGATCGAGCATCTGGCGGTGCAGGTCGAGCTCGGACTGCGGAAGGTGACCCGGCACGGGAGCGTCCTCGATGGCCGAGGCGAGGTGTTCGTAGAGCTCGGCTGCGCGCCCCCGGGCGACCTTGGCGTCCGCCCGCCCGGCGGAGGTGGCGAAGGCGAGGTGGGCATCGGCAGCAGCGGACACGGTGGCGGTGGACTGGAGCAGCTGGTCGCGCAGGGCCTTCTCGACGTCCTCGGGGTGGGCGTCCGCGGGCAGGCTGCTCAGGTCGATGGTCGTGGCCAGCGCAGCATCGTAGCGACCTTGCAGGTCCTGCAGGCTGCGCACCTCCCCCTCGAAGGCGGGCCCCAGGTCCGGGCGGCTGAACTGGCCCTCGGGCAGGGTCGCCGGATCGGGTCGGGGCGCCGGCGCGGGCAGCGCGTCGGCGACCGGGGGCTGCGCACGGTCGGCGCCATCGGGTCGCGGGGGCGGCTCGCTCGAGGGCGGCACCATGGTCACCACCTCGTCCAGCTCCGACGGGCCCGGTCCGGCCAGGTTCGTGGACCACCAGACGAGCCCGATCGCCGCCGCCACCCCGAGCACGCCCACCGCTCCGATCCCGATCGCCGCCGATGCCTTCATGCAACCTCCTGCACCCTGCTACGTCGTACGGACAGCCCCGTGACAGACGTAGCCTGCAGACTGGAGCTACCCTCTCCCCATGCGCACGTTCACCGCCAGCTTGTTGTTGTTCGGTCTCACCGCCTGTGACCCCGACGCCATCGAACTGCCTCGGGAGACCGGGGCCGACACC
>CALATR010000646.1 GCA_937891875.1 uncultured Pseudomonadota bacterium
CCACGCCCCCACCTGCGAGCCCCGCGCCCGGCTGCGCCAGTACACGTCCGCCTCCCAGCCGCTGACCGGGCGCACCCGACCCTCGACGTGGACCTGACGCTCCAGGCTCTTCCAGTGCCAGGTCAGGGCGCAGCGTGGATGCACGCTCAGATCCTGGCCTTTTCGAGACCGGAGGTTGGTGTAGAACACGACGCCGCCCGCGTCCACGCTCTTGCTGAGCACGGTCCGCAGGCGGGGCATGCCGTCGGCGTCGACGGTGGCCAGCTGCATGGCGTCGGGGACATCGGGCTCGCTCGCCTGGGCCTGTGCGAACCAGGCGTCCCAGGCGGCGAGCGGGTCGTCGAAGAACGTCTCGGACATGATCCTACTTGGCGGCGACGGCCTCGTCCTGGCGGGCGCGGTCGGCCTCGGCGAACGTCACCATCCGCCCGACCTCGGGGTCCCAGACCTGGCAGCGCAGGGCGGCCATGATGTCCTTGATGGCCCAGGAGGTCCGACCGGGGTTCTGCAGCTCGGGGAGGGCTTCCATCGCCTCGCGCAGCCGGTAGTAGGGGATGGTGTGGTTCAGGTGGTGCACGTGGTGGTAGCCGATGTAGCCGGTGAACCAGTGCATGATGGGCGACATGTCGAACATGGAGCTCGACTCCAGCGCGGCCACCTGGAAGTCCCACTCGCGGCGACCGCGGAAGCGGGCCTCGGGGAAGTTGTGCTGGGCGTAGAAGAGGTAGCTGCCGGCGGCGCAGGACACGAGGCCGGGCAGGAGCCAGCCGAAGAGCGCGATCTGCCAGTCGACGACGAGCAGGGTGGCGAAGACCGACCACCAGACGAACAGCGCGACCGGGGCCCACATGTGGCCCTTCTTGTCGCGCATGAACGGCGAGATGCTCATGCCGACCGCGAAGGTGGTGAACAGGCCGAGCAGCATGAACAGCGGATGGCGGACCATCTTGATCTGCTTCTTCTGCTTGTCCTTGAGCACGTTCCACACGCCCTTGCTGACGATCGGGTAGCTGCCGATGGAGCTGCCCGTGAGCTTGGAGTTGTTGGCGTGGTGGTAGTTGTGGGACTCGCGCCACACGCTGGGCACGGCCATGGTGTACCAGCCGATCACGGTCATGATGGGCTTTGCAAGCTTGTTCCGGCGGAACAGCGCTCCGTGGCAGTAGTCGTGGTAGAGCACGAACAGGCGCACGATGGACAGTCCGATGAACATGCCCACGGCGGCCTTGCCCCACCACGGCTCGATCCAGATCAGCAGGGCGAACAGTCCGCCGTGCACCAGGATGGACTGGGCGAGACCCCACCAGCTGCGCCAGGCGATCTCTTGCGAGAAGGGCTTGGTGGCCCGCATCAGATCAGTTCCGGTCCGCACATCGACCTCGGGAGCTTGCTTTGACGCCGCCGTTCTAGTGAGGAGCGCACCCATGTCCAAGGCTCCCCACGCGCGCGCAGGGACGCACTCGCCGATAGTGCGGATCTCCGGCCCTCAATCAGCGATAGTAAAGGGTATGGGGTAGTTTTCGTCCGGATTGCCCCATTGATACCGACCGGTCGGTCGAATTTTCTGGGACGTTCTGACCATCCCGGCTCCCCCCTGGCGGGCAGATGCGGTACCGTCCGGAGGAACACTGGGAGGGAATCATGCGCGTTCATGGCGTGACGGGTGCGGTACTGGCTGTGGTGGGACTCGGGATGGGGCTCGCCTGTGCAGGCCTGGGCGGGGCCGATGGCGGTACACCCGGGGCGGCTCCGGTCAGCGTGCGGACGGATCAGGACGGACCGGAGGTGTACGACGGCATCGACTGGACCGGCTGGAAGATCTTCGCGGACCCCTTCAGCTTCGACCTCTCCTGCGACGACACGGTCGCGACATCCGACTGGCTCGGCGGACAGAGCGAGCCGTTCTCCGTGTCCGGGGACGACGTCACCATGACCTTCCCCGAGGGCACGGCCCACCTGCGCGCCCTCGACGCGTGCCACCTGGGCGGGCGCGGCCCCCACCCCAAGGACGCCACCGCCGATCCGCTGGTCTACCGGATGACGCGCAGCTGGCCGTCCTGTCACGAGCGCGACTGCACCTACGGAGACGTCGCGTTCACCACCTGGCGGGTGCACGCGCGGGAGTACAAGTTCAACCTGTCTTTCGACGATCAGCACGTCCGCGCGCGGTGGGTCGGAGAGGTGCCGACGCCGTGGACGCGCTCGGGGGACACCGTGACCATCGACTTCCCCAAGGGCACGCTCACGCTGACCCAGCTGGACCGCTGCCACTGGGCCGGCCGGGGACCGCACCCCAAGGAAGACGGGGTGACCCTGGACTATCGTCTGAACCGAGTCTGGCCGGACTGCGGCTGCAAGTGAGCCGCTGCAGCCGGCTGGCGCACCCCTCGTCGCGGCGAGCCCCGTGGTTAGCTGACGCCCCATGGGCATCTTCTCCACCCTGCTGGACTCCCTTGGCCTGAGGCGCGCGCCCCAGGTCCGCGAGCCCGGTCCGCTGAAGGTCCTGCGGGGCGGGGAGCAGCGCCTGGATCGGCTGCCCCACGGCACGGTCGCCATCGTCACCGCCGAGCCCGAGGAGGGCGGCTGGCTGTGTGCGGTCCGCGAGGGCGAGCCTCCCGGTGACGGCTTCGAGCCCCTGGTCCCGGGCGCGTTCGTGCGGACGGCGGACAAGGCGCACCTGATCGGACTGCAGCTCGACCACGACGGCTACCGCTGGAAGGTCGTGCTGCCCCTGACCATCTACGGCGCCGAGACCCCCAACCCGGACGGGCGGCTGTACACGGTCGATCGTCCGCTGCACCGGGGCCGGCCCAGCTTCTACCGCCGCGACACCGAGCGCGCGCCCCTGCTCGCCAGGCGGCTGCTCGCCGATCCGGGCGTGGAGAGCGTGCTCCTGCGCGGGAACACCCTGACCCTGGAGCGTCGCGGGGAGACCGCGTGGGCCCACCTCGATCGCCACGTCGACGCCTCCCTGCGCGAGCACTTCCTCCTCGGCGGCGCCCTGGTCGACGGCGACGAGGGCCCCCAGCGCGACGATCCGCTGGAGGACGCGGTCGCCCGGGTGCTCGAGTCCGAGGTCCTGCCCGCGGTCCACCGCGACGGCGGCAACATCGTGCTCCAGCGCGTCGAGGACGGGGTCGCCTACGTGCACCTGGAGGGCGCCTGTGCCTCGTGTCCCGCGTCGATCCTGACCCTGAAGGGCGCGGTCGAGAAGACGCTTCGGGACGCCTTTCCCGGCGAGGTCGACACGGTGGAGGCGGTGTAGGGCGGCGCGGGTCCTACTCGCGGACCTCGCGCACGGACGCGCCGCGGATCAGGTCCAGCTCGGGCCAGCCCGCCTGCACATACGCGCCGCCGTGCTGGTGAAGCGCCGTCTGACCGGGCCCCGATCCCCGCGGCTGGCCTTCGCCATAGCAGGCTTCGATCCTCGCCAGGACGTCCATGCCCTCGACGACTTCGCCGACCGCGCCGTAGCCCGACCGCCCCAGGAAGCGCGCGTCCGCTGCGGCGATGAAGAACTGGGTCGTGCGCGAGTCCGGGGCGCCTCCGCGCGCCATGGCGAGGGTGCCCTTCAGCACCGGCTGCTCCTCGGGCTCGTTCGGCATGTTCCGCCGGCTCCACACCTCGTCGACCTCGGGCCAGGCGGGAATGCCGAACTGCACCATGAAGTCGGGAACTGCCCGGAACAGGGGCGCACCCTCGAAGAAGCCGAGCTCGGCGAGGAGGTGCAGGCGATCGGCGGCACCCGGGGACCAGTCGCGATGCACCCGGACGACGATGCGGCCGGCGGTCGTGTTCAGGACCAGGTCGTAGAGGTCCGGCGCCCGCGGATCCGCCGACGGCGGCGCGAGCAGGCGCCGATCAGCCCGGGCGGGCAGGGTCCAGGCCTCGAGATCATCGGGGACCTCACGCGGCTCGCACACCGGCCCCTCGCCGCCGACCAGCGGTCGGACCGGCGCCTTGGGCCCGCAGGCAACCAGGAGCAGGGTGGCGGATATCAGCGTTCGAAGCAGACGTCTCATGGGGTCAGGACGTGAGGGGTGAGAGGTTGCTCGGTGATGGCATCGTAGCTCACGGCGTCGCTCCGTACGGCACCCGAGGCTGGGGTCAGGACGTGAGATGTGACATCCCGTCGGTCTCACACCTGCCCCACAACGGCGCGGTTCCCCCGCGATAGACACCCCCCTTCGCCTGGAGGTCCCGTGTCCGAGCGCTACCAGCCCACCCACCCCATCCGCGTGGTGACCGCTGCCAGCCTCTTCGACGGCCACGACGCAGCCATCAACGTCATGCGGCGCATCCTGCAGTCCGGCGGCGCCGAGGTCATCCACCTCGGCCACAACCGGTCCGCCGAGGACGTCGTCACCGCCGCCATCCACGAGGATGCGCAAGCCATCGCGGTCAGCTCCTACCAGGGCGGCCACATGGAGTACTTCCGCTACATGCGGCAGCTCCTGGATGAGCGCGGCGCCCAGCACATCAAGCTCTTCGGCGGCGGCGGCGGCGTCATCGTGCCCGACGAGATCGCCGAGCTGCAGCAGAGCGGGGTCGAGCGCATCTACTCCCCCGAGGACGGCCGCAAGCTGGGCCTGGTCGGCATGATCGACGACCTGCTCCGCCGCGCCGACTTCGACCCCGCCGAGGCCGCGCCCACCTCCCTCGCAAAGGTCGAGGAGGGCGACGTCACCGCGATCGCGCGCATGATCACCCTGGCCGAGCAGGACCTGGACCACCCGGGCCGCCTGCCCGAAGACGTGCGTTCCAAGCTGGCAAATGGCATCTCCGAGTACCCGGTGCCCATCGTCGGCATCACCGGCACCGGCGGCGCGGGCAAGTCGTCCCTCACCGACGAGCTGTTGCTCCGCTACCTGATGGACAACCCCGACGATCGCGTCGCCGTCCTGTCCATCGACCCCACCCGCAAGCGCAGTGGCGGCGCGCTGCTGGGCGACCGCATCCGCATGAACGCCATCGACCCCAAGCGGGTGTTCATGCGCAGCCTCGCCACCCGCAAGCAGAAGGGCGAGCTGTCCGGTGCCATCCAGGAGGCGGTCGCCGTCTGCAAGGCCGCCCGCTACGACCTCATCATCGTCGAGACCAGCGGCATCGGCCAGGGTGACGCGGACATCGTCGAGCTGGTCGACGTGAGCCTGTACGTCATGACGCCCGAGTTCGGCGCGCCCAGCCAGCTCGAGAAGATCGACATGCTCGACTTCGCCGACCTCATCGCGATCAACAAGTTCGAGAAGAAGGGCGCGATGGACGCCTTCCGCGACGTGCGCAAGCAGGTCCAGCGCAACCGCGAGCTGTGGCACGACGATCCCGAGACCCTGCCCGTCTTCGGCACCATGGCCAGCCGCTTCGCCGATGATGGCGTCAACGCGCTGTACCTCGCGCTCCTCGACCGCCTCGCGACGAAGGCCGGCGTGGTCAAGGAGAGCCGACTGCAGCGCCCCGAGAGCAAGCACAGCACCGACCGCTCGCCGATGATCGCGCCGGGCCGGGAGCGCTACCTCGGCGACATCGCCCGCGCGGTCCGCGGCCACCACGATCGCGTCGCCGAGCAGGTCACCGTCGCCCGCCGGGTCCAGCGCCTCGAGGAGACCCTCGCCGAGCTGCAGGACACCGAGGCCGCCCCGCTCATCCGGGCGCGCCTCGACGCCGCCCGCCGCGAGCTGGACGGAGACGTCGCCACCATCCTCGCCGAGTGGCCCGCGACCGTTCAGGCCTACTCCGGCGACGAGTTCGTCTACACCGTGCGCGGCCGTGAGATCCGCCAGCCGCTGGTGCACGAGTCGCTGTCCAAGCAGAAGATCAAGCGCGTCGTGCTCCCCGACACCGACGACCACGGCGAGATCGTCAAGTTCTCCCTCAAGGAGAACGTGCCCGGCCGCTTCCCGTACACGGGCGGTGTCTTCCCGCTCAAGCGCCTCTCCGAGCTGCCCAAGCGCATGTTCGCCGGCGAGGGCGGCCCCGCGCGCACCAACCACCGCTTCCACCTGCTGTGCGAGGGCGAGGCCGCCGCCCGCCTGTCGACCGCCTTCGACTCGGTCACGCTGTACGGCGAGGACCCCCACGAGCGCCCCGACATCTACGGCAAGATCGGCGAGTCGGGCGTCAGCGTGCCCCACCTCGACGACATGAAGATCCTCTACTCGGGCTTCGACCTGTGCGCGCCGACCACCTCGGTCTCGATGACCATCAACGGTCCCGCGCCCATCATCCTCGCGATGTTCCTCAACACCGCCATCGACCAGCAGGTCGACGCGTGGACCGAGCAGCACGGCCGCGCCCCCACCGAGGCCGAGCACGCCGACATCGCGGCCAAGGCCCTGAACGTGGTCCGCGGCACCGTGCAGGCCGACATCCTCAAGGAGGATCAGGCCCAGAACACCTGCATCTTCTCCACCGCCTTCGCCATGAAGATGATGGGGGACATCCAGGAGTTCTTCATCGAAAAGGCGATTCGAAACTTCTATTCCATCAGCATCAGCGGCTACCACATCGCCGAGGCCGGCGCGAATCCGATCAGCCAGCTGGCCTTCACCCTGGCCAACGGCTTCACCATCGCCGAGTACTACAAGGCCCGCGGCATGGACGTGGACAAGTTCGGCCCGAACCTGTCCTTCTTCTTCAGCAACGGCCTCGACCCCGAGTACACGGTCATCGGCCGGGTCGCCCGCCGCATCTGGGCCATCGCGATGAAGGAGCTGTACGGTGCTGGCTCCCGCGCACAGCAGCTCAAGTACCACATCCAGACGTCCGGCCGGTCCCTGCACGCCCGCGAGATCCAGTTCAACGACATCCGCACCACCCTGCAGGCGCTCCTGGCCATCAACGACAACTGCAACAGCCTGCACACCAACGCTTACGACGAGGCGATCACGACCCCCACGGAGGAGTCGGTCCGCCGGGCCATGGCCATCCAGCTGATCATCGCCAAGGAGTTCGGCTACGCCTTCAACGAGAACCCCAACCAGGGCAGCTACTTCGTCGAGTGGCTGACCGACCTGGTCGAGGAGGCGGTGCTCCAGGAGTTCGAGTCCATCGACCGCCGCGGCGGCGTGCTCGGCGCGATGGAGCTGCAGTACCAGCGCTCGAAGATCCAGGAAGAGAGCCTGTACTACGAGCAGAAGAAGCACGACGGCAGCCTGCCGCTGGTCGGCATCAACACCTACGTCGATCCGAACAAGGGCGACGAGGAGGCCCGTGAGGCCGAGCTGCGTCGAGCGAGCCCCGCGGAGAAGGACGCCCAGATCCAGAGCGTCCGCACCTTCCAGGAGGCGCACCAGGACGAGGCGCCCGAGGCCCTACGGCGCCTGCAGCAGGTGGCGCTGGACGGCGGCAACATCTTCGCCGAGCTGATGCGCACGGTGCGGGTCGCGAGCCTCGGCCAGATCACCCACGCGCTGTACCAGGTGGGCGGAGAGTACAGGAGGAACCTCTAGTCTCGCGGAACGACCGGTGCAGCCCTCCAACAAACGCAACCGGGCTGCACCGGGTCCCCCCCGCTGACGCTAGGGAGCCTCTTCGACCTTGTTGCCGTCCGCATCCTCGATGCGGTCGAACGTGAGGTCGACGTCGAGCTGGCCCAGTGCGGCGCCGGAGAGCTGTCCGACCGCGAGGCTCGAGAGCGCGCTCGCGCCCAGGCTGGTCCGGGCGACGATCGCGGTGGTCTGCGAATCCTCGCAGGCGGTCTCGCAGGAGCCCTGGTAGCTGGCCTCGGCCTCGGCGCGGCAGGTGGCCTGGTCGGCGTCGCCCTCGCACTCGGCCTCGGCCCAGGAGCGTGCCTTCGCCTCGCAGTAGGACGTGCACTGCTGGCTCGTGTTCTCGATGCGCGCGACCACGTCCACGCCGGTCACGAGGCCGACGTCGATGTCGGGGATCCCGCAGTCCGACGGCGTCGCGAAGCTGGCGTCTGCCGCGGCGAACGACGCGAGGTAGGCCCCGTCGGAGCTCACCTCGCCCTCCCCCTCGTACAGCGCCTCGAAGCTGTTGCCGTCCAGCGTGCAGTTGGTGTCGCCGACGTCGAAGTCGCCGGTACCGGTCACCTCGAGGCTCACGTCCATCGTGGTGCCGGGCTCCGGGGACGCCGGCTGGCGCGCGGTGTCGTCGGCCTCGGTCTCGGCGTCCTCGTAGGTGGCCTGCCCCTCGGCGGTCGTCTCGGCGTCGGGGTCCGGGCCGCCGCAGGCGATTGCAACACAGAGCGGCAGCAGGACGGTCAAGCGGGTCATGGGTCCTCCATCGGATTCACCATGCTCGTAGGCTGGCCGGCGCCTGGACCGGTTTCAGCGCGGTCTCAGGGCCAGCGCCGTCGGCGCCTGCGAGGGAGCCCGGGCTTCACGTGCACCCCGACCGCAGCGCCGCCACAGCACGCCGAGGTCCAACCTCTCTCGTCCTGACCCCGAACGACG
>CALATR010000647.1 GCA_937891875.1 uncultured Pseudomonadota bacterium
CGCTGGCGGGCCTCGTCCTTGGCGTCGCGGGCGCTCTCGCCGGCGAAGCTCGCGCCCTCCTCCAGCACGCGGTCGCTGCGGGTGGCGGCGGACTTCGCCCCGTCGAGGGGGGAGCCGCAGGCGGTGCAGAACTCGGCGGTGGCGGCGTTGGGCGTGTCGCAGGCGGGGCAGACGACGTCGGCGCCGTGGAAGGGGTGGTCTTCGACCAGGACCTTCTGCGCGTCGCTCGGGAAGTAGCGGAGCTTGGGGTCCTGGGCGGCGCCGCAGGCGGGGCAGAAGCGGTGGTCGAGGCCCAGCAGGCCGGTGGTGCCGCAGGCGGGGCAGTCCCACAGCATCTGGTAGCGGCCGAGATCGTCGCTCATCCGTCCTCCGAGGCGGTACGCCCGGGCGAGAGCCTAGCGCGTGCAGGGGAGAGGGTGGGCGGTCCCTGGTCCCTGGTCGCCGGTCTCTGGGCCCAGGACGCCGATGATGGACCTGGCAGCGGGGTGCGGCCGACGCTCTGGACCCTCCGCGCAAGGTCGGGTCGCTGCGCCGTGTCGGGCACGCTTCGAGTCACCGCGCACGAGGCATCGAACCCTCGGCCATTCGCCCCCGCTGGCAGTGGGCCCCAGAGACCAGCGACCAGAGACCGCCCCGCCACTCCCCCGCCTGGAGCCACGCGACCTACTGGGTGTCCTCATCGGACGGCTCACCCCAGATGGCGCGGTTGAACGTGATCCACTTGTGGCAGACGAAGTTGAAGACCAGCACGAGGCCGCTGGCGAAGAAGACCGCCGCGGGCGCCACGAGCCAGGCGGGGATGCCGAGCTGCGGTCCGCCCGCCTCGAGCAGCCTCGCAAAGCCGAGCTCGAACGCCCACACCAGCAGCATGTTCAGGCCGAGCGAGCTGCCCTGCAGGACCCAGTAGACGATGAACTGACCGCCGACCGCGTGCCGGCTCCTGTCCTCGAAGGTGAGCCAGCGCTGCAGGCCGAAGTTGACCAGGCTGCCGACGCCGTAGCCGACCCCCGAGGCCCACACGAGGTCCATCACCTGGCCGTAGAACAAGGCCGCCGCGATCACGTAGTACAGTGCGGTCGTGAAGAGGCCGATGGCGACGAACCAGGCGACCTGGCGCACCACGATCCGCACCGGCTCCGGCAGGGCGTTCAGCATGGCCGCCCTGTACCCTCCCGGCCTGGCGGGTGCTGCCTCGGGCGGCCGGTTGGAGGACCCGTTCGCATCCTGCTGACCGGTGGGCGCGCGCCCGCGACCCTGGACCTGTGCCGCCGCCTCGCCGAGGGGGGCGCCGAGGTGCACCTGGCGGAGAGCCTCTCCGGTGCGGTCGCCGGATTCTCTCGCTGGAAGGTACGTTCCCATCGGGTGCCCGGCCCGCGACAGGACCCGGATGGCTTCGCGGCTGCCCTCGGCGAGATCGTCGCGCGCGAGGGGATCGATCGGCTGATCCCGACCTGTGAGGAGGGGTTCTGGGGGGCGCGCACGCCCTCGCTGCCGGCGCTCCTCGAGACCCGCGCCCGGCTCGCCCGGGTGCACCACAAGGGGCGCTTCGTGAGGTGGGCGCAGGAGGTGGGGCTCGCCGTGCCCGAGACCCGGCTGGCCGAGGATCGGGATCAGCTGGCCGCGGCGATCGGCGCGCTGGGCGGACCGGAGCGGGTGGTGGTCAAGCCCGCCTGGTCCCGGTTCGCGACCAATGCCCACGTACAGCCCGACGCGCAGACCCTGGCGGGGATCGCACCGACCGTCGACGACCCCTGGGTGGTGCAGGCCTTCGTGCCCGGTCCCATCGCCTGTACCTGGGGGGTGGCCCACGGGGGGCGGCTGACCGTGCACACGGCGTACCGGGCGGCCTTCACCGCGGGCGCGGGCAGCTCGGTGCACTTCGAGTGGCTCGACGACCCCCAGATCCTCGACTGGGTGCGGGCCTTCGCCGCGGGCACCGGCTGGACCGGCCAGCTGGCCTTCGACTTCGTGCTCACGGGCGCCGGACCGGTCGCCATCGAGTGCAACCCGCGGCTCACCAGCGGGGTGCACCTGCTCCGGGACGGTCGTGCCCTGCTGGCTGCCCTCACCGACCCCGAAGCGGAGCTCGTCACCCCCGCTGCCGGCGCGAGCGCCCAGGTGATGGCGGGCATGCTGCTCTACGGCCTGCCCCGCGCCGCTCGCCGCGGTGAGATGGGCGCCTGGTGGCGGGCTTTCCGCAGTGCTCGCGAGGTGTCCTGGGACCGCCGCGACCCGCTGCCCTTCGTGCTCCAGCCCCTCGCGATCGTCGGGGTGTTCGCCCGGGCCGCCCGGGTCGGCGAGGGCCTGCTCGACGCGACCACCTGGGACATCCGCTGGAACGGGGAGGGAGAGGGCGGGGAGGGGGAGTCGGGAGGGGGCAGGTAGGATCGGGGGGAGTGTCGGTCGGCCCGGGGCAGCGCCATGGTGGAGGCGAGCCAGAGGGTCATCATGCAGCAGCAGCAGCGGGCGGTCTCCTCCGCCCCCGACAACGGTGGCATCACCATCAAGAAGTCCGGCGGGTCCGACTCGGAAGAGCAGTCCCAGGGAAACCAGGCGATGATCGCCGAGCTGAAGGGGCAGGAGTGTCCCTGCGGCACCGGCGGGATCCTGACCGGCGCCTACACCACCGAGGAGAGCGAGGCGGTGGACAGCGAGGCACGCTGGGCCCAGGACATCACCTTCGACGACACCTGGGCGCAGTGGGTGCACTACCCGCCGGAGCAGCTGGCGGCCGAGAAGTCCAAGGTGGACGAGTACAACCACCTGTTCGACGACATCAACGCCCAGAACAGGTCCGACATCGACAACAAGTACGACCGGGTGCAGTCGACCCTGGACGTGACCGCGGACAACGCCGTGGACGACGGCAGCGGCAACGTCGATCGGAGCTCGGCGGCCTGGAAGAGCGCCCGCGACGGGGCCGCCAGCTCGAACCAGGCCCTCGAGTGGAAGCCCGAGACCAAGGGTGACCCGTTCTCGGGGTTCCAGGGCGATCTCGAGTACCGCGGCGACCAGGCCGGCCCCCAGGGCGCGGCGTGGATGGAGACCGGGTACGACCTCTCCCAGGCCTTCCCCGGCGCCTTCGACAGCGAGGAGGCCGAGGCCGCGGGGGAGAGCTCGGTGCCGGTCCGCGGATACATGACGTTTGCCGACCAGAAGGGCAAGATGTCGAGCCACCCGATCTACGGCTGGGGCGCCCCCGAGCCGTCCTCGGTGTACCTGTCCTGGGAGATCGAGCAGGTTCACCACTGGTGCGAGGATCACGAGGGCAAGGGCAAGGCCAAGGAGTTCAAGGGCAGCGCGCCCACCGGTGGCGCCTTCGGGTCGAAGCGCCGCAACCACCTCAAGGGCGGCGGCCCCAAGAGCAAGGTCGTCGGCTACCTCGAGTGCGAGTCGCTGCAGATGCGCAACACGGTCAGCGGCAAGGTGACCGAGCTGAAGGGCCAGGCCCACGCCGAGGGGATCCTCGGCAAGAAGGAGGCCGAGGCGAAGCAGTGGCAGGCCTACCACCAGGGTCGCATCGACTACATCGAGGACATGGAGGCGGGACCGGCGAGCAAGGACTGATCCCGAGGATCTTCGCCTGGTGACGGGACGCGTGGTTTCCTCGCGCTACCGTGCGCCATGACCCGCACCTACGTCCCCGACCCCGACACGTTCACCCTGACCGCGAACGGCCTCGACTTCGCCTGCCTGGGCTGGGGCGAGGCCGGGCCGCTGGTGCTGCTGGTGCACGGCTTCCCGGACACCCCGCACACCTGGGATGGGGTCGGTCCGCGGATCGCCGCCCTCGGCTACCGGGTGATCGCCCCGTACACCCGGGGGATCGCACCCACGCCCGTGCCGGCGGACGGGGCGTATGACAGCGACACCCAGGGGCGGGACCTGCTGGCGCTGATCGAGGCGGCGGGGGCTGAGGACGCCGTGCTGGTCGGGCACGACTGGGGGGCGAGTGCGGTGTACTCGGCGGCCGGGCTCGCGCCGGAGCGGGTGCGCAAGCTGGTGGCGGTCGCGATCCCACACCCGGCCTCGATCAAGCCGACCCTCGGAAAAGCGTGGAAGGTCCGTCACTTCTTCAGTCACCGTCTCCCTGGCGCCGCCCGCCGCTTCGCCCGCGACGACTTCGCCCAGGTGCGGGTCCTGTACGAGCGCTGGTCGCCGGGGTTCGACTGGCCGGACGCCGAGTTCGAGGCGGTGAAGAACAGCTACAGCGCACCCGGGGCCTGCCAGGCGGCGCTGGACTACTACCGGGCGTTCTCGCCGAAGCTGCCGCCGGGACAGCGCACGCGCCTGGCGATGCCGTCGCTGGTCATCGGCGGACTGACCGACGGCGCTCTGGGTCGCGAGGACTTCGAGGCGAGCCGGGCATCGTTCACCGGGGAGGTGGAGATCGCGATGCTGCCGGGCGGCCACTTCCTGCACCGCGAGCACGAGGAGGCGTTCCTGGAGGTGCTGCTGCGGTTCCTGGGGGAGGCTGGGGCGGGGTGAGAGGGGGGTGTCACACCTGTCGGCCTGACCCCGGGCCCTCAGTTCCTCCCCAGCACCCGCCGCCGCTGAAACCGGAAGAACCCGGCCTCCTCCTCCCGCGCGATCGTGTCGGCGCGGCGGTCGAAGTACTGGGCTCGAAGCTCGGTGATCGCGCGCTCCAGGGCTGCGCCGTCCAGGCTGGCTGCGGCGGCTTGCCGGTCTTGCATGTAGGCCCGGCCGGCTTCCCAGCGGGCGTCTCGCTCGAGGTCGCGGGCGTGGGCGCGGGCGATGGCGTCGGGGGGGAAGCCGAAGGTGGCGCGGATGTGGGCCAGGGTGTCGGCGCGCTCGGCGGGGGTGAGGTCGCGGAGGTGGACCTGGACGGACTCCTCGCGGAGGAACTGCTCGGCGAGGGGGGCGACCAGCACCGGGGGCAAGCGTCCGTCCACGGCGTGGCGGTCGAGGGCGGCGTCGAGGAAGTCGGCGAGCTGGGCGTCGAGGGGCGCGTCCGGGTCGGCGATCTGCAGGGGCTCCGGAGTGGCGTCGTCCGCGGCGTCCGGGGCTGCTGGAAGCGTGGGGATCGCCTGCGGAGGGGGCTCGGGATGGAGCGGGCGCTGGGCCTGCACCACCGTCTGCAGCTCGGTCGCAGGCGTCGGGGCAGGCGCGAGGCGCCACAGGGCAGCGGACGCGACGAAGGCGCCCAGGCCGGCGGCGACCACGACCATGACCCGGGAGATCCGCGTCACAGCAGGGGCTCCAGCTCGACCCAGATCCGATCGGCGAGCTTGGCCGAGCCCGACGCGGTGGGGTGCACGCCGTCCAGGGTGATGTCCGAGCTGCGGATCGACGACCG
>CALATR010000648.1 GCA_937891875.1 uncultured Pseudomonadota bacterium
CGGCACCAGCGTGTCGAGCACGTTGGTCGCAGAGAGCTCGCCGTAGCCGTAGATCGGGTGGTGGCCGTTGTCGTCGGGAGTCACCTGAGGCGAGGGCACCGCGGAGTCGATGAGCAGCTGACGGACCTCGGTGGCGGTCAGTGACGGTTCGACCGAGAGGATCCAGCCGGCGAGGCCCGAGACGACCGGGGCCGCCGCCGAGGTGCCGCCGAACGTCTCGAAGGTGCCGCCCCCGGGAGCCAGGGTGACGGTCGCGGACGGCGCGGCCAGGTCGACCGACAGACCCTCGTTGGTGTAGGCGGTCGGGAGGCCGTAGCGGTCGGTCGCCGAGACGCAGATCACCTCGTCCATGGCGGCCATCTCGTCGGCCAGGATCTCGCGATCGTCGTTGCCCGCGGCAAAGACCACGACCGTGCCCAGGCCGCCGCGCCCTTCGGTGGCCGCGCGGCGGATGACCGAGGCCAGGGTCGACGGCACCGGGGTCGGGCGGATGAAGCCCCAGCTGTTGTTGATGACGTCGGCGTCCGCGGCGATCGCGTGCTCGAAGGCGGCCACGTCCCGGCTCAGGGCGCCGCCGCCGTTGTCGCCGAGCATGCGGATGGGGATGATCGTGCAGCTGGGGCACATGCCGACGATGCCGGTGCCGTTGTGGGCACGCGCGCCGATGATCCCGGCGACGGCGGTGCCGTGGCTGTCGTCGTTGCTCGGCGGTCGGGGGTCGTCGTCGTCGTCGTAGGTGTCGCGCGGCTCGACCCAGCCGCCGTCGAGATCGGGATGGTCGATGTCCACGCCGCTGTCGATGACCGCCACCCGGATGTCCGGGTCCCCCTCGGACACCGCCCAGAGCGCCTCCATCTCCAGCAGCTCCATGTACCACTGGCCCGGATAGCCCGGATCGTCGAATGAAAGCGGCTTCTTGGGCAGCAGGAGGTCCGGGAGCGCGGCCTGCGTCCCGGGGGTGCGGGTGAGCTCGGCGGCGAGGTCCACCGCGGCCTGCACGTCGCGGACGGGCACCCGCCAGGAGCGCCCGGTCGGACCGAGGGGCTGGGCGCCCGCGGGCGGGGACACCCCCTCTTCCAGGACGACGACCACCGCCGGCAGCGACACCACCTCGAGCGTACCGAAGCGGAGCACGGCTGCGCCGGGAGCCCGCTCGGGAACGGACTCGACGACCACCGGCGGGTGATCGGGATCGAGGTCGAGCGTGGCGGGAGCGGCCAGAGCGGGTGAGACTGCGGCGATGCTGACCAGCAGCGCGCAGGGGATCCGGAGCATGGGTCTCCTCGGGCTGCGTGACTCCTATCCCCGGAGCCCACGTGCGCACTCCCCGCCTCTCTGCCGCCCTCGTCCCCGCACTGGTCGCGACCCTCGCGGCGATGGCCGCCTGCACGGGCAGCGACACCGATCCCACCGGTGACACCGACGCCTCCACCGCGGTCTGCACCGAGCCCAAGGAGGTCTCCTGCGAGGACGACCTCATCCTGACCCTGGGCATGCAGGACTTCGTCAGCACCGGTGCGGTCGGCACGACCCAGGACGGCGGCGACTTCCTCACCACCATCGACGCCACCGCGGGCGGCTTCGGGCAGAGCGACAGCAACCCCTGGGTGTACGTGCGCTTCACCGCAAACGGCGCCGAGAAGGTGGAGATCGACGACGAGACCGCGCTCGGCGACATGTCCTGGCACCTCGCCGCCAAGCGCTTCATCCTGCGCCTGAACGGCGGCTCTTCCGGTCCTTCCTGCGTCGGCGCAGCTCCGTTCCTGGAGCGCGAGTACAGCGACCTGACCGAGGTCCCGGCGGGCACCCGCTTCGTCGAGGACGACTACTACACCGAGGACTGCACCATCGTGAACGACAGCAGCGGGCTGCCCAACAGCCCGCAGGTCGCGATGGGCGCGTGGTGGGAGTACCCCGGCTGCGTGCAGACCACCGGCGTGCCCTTCCTCGTCCAGCTCGACAGCGGCGAGGTCATCCGCGTGCGGGTGGAGTCCTACTACGCGACCGATCAGGACGTCTGCAACAACACCGGTACCGGCGGCTCGGGCGGTGGCAACCTCACGCTCCGCTGGAGCTTCGTGGAGTAGGCCATGCTCGTCCTGCTGTCCCTGCTGGCCACCCCCGCCGACGCCGCGCGCCCGACCGACGGCGGGCAGTTCGGCTACGTCAGCGGCGACGAGGTCGTGCACTGGGACAGCCCCGGCGGCATCCGCGTGCACTACGCCGTCAGCGGTCCGAGCGTGGCCCTGCTCGACGACGAGGACGACAACGGCGTCCCGGACTTCGTCGAGCTGATCGCCACCCACGTCGAGGGCTCGTTTGCCGCCTACGACGAGGCGGGCTTCCGCAGGCCCCTGCACGAGAGCGACCTGTCGCTGGGCAACCTCGGCGGCAGCGACGCCTTCGACGTGTACCTGGTCGACTTCGGCGGCAACTCGGACGGCGCCTACCGCAACGACGCGTGCCGCTCCGGCGTGTGCAGCGGTCACCTGCTCATCGAGAACGACTTCGCCGGCTACGGCTACCCGAGCCTCGACCACGCCGCCGCGACCCTGGCCAGCCACGAGCTGTTCCACGCCGTGCAGGCCGCCTACGTCGAGACCCTGCCGGTGTGGGTCTCGGAGGGGACCGCCACCTGGGCCGAGCGGCTCTACGACCCGGAGAGCACGGACTTCCTACGCTTTGCCGCGGTCTACCTCGGGGACACCAACCGCTCCCTGAACAAGCCCCCCGCCGGCCCGGTGCCCTCCTTCGCCTACGCCACCTGCCTGTGGTGGGACTTCCTCACCCTGCGCCACGACAGCGACGTCATCGTCGAGCTGCTGGAGGGCTTCGCCGCCGATCCCCAGGTGGACGAGCTGGCCCTGATCGGCGACATCCTGGACGGACGCGGCGACTCCTGGCGCGACGCCTTCTCGACGTTCGCGGCCTGGAATGCTGCGACCTTCACCCGCGCGGGCGACGGCGGCTACCCGTACGCGGCCAAGCTGCGCAGCGTCGAGTTCGAGGCGATCGACGACGCATTCGTGGAGGAGATCCGCGTCTTCCCCATGGCCAGCGTGTACTTCGCGGTCGAGCACGACGGCGGCCCCCTGTGGGGCGGATCCGCCGTCTGCGACGACGACCTGCCGATGCTGATCGTGTTCCCCGCCGCGTCGGGCGCCCTCGAGGAGCCCCTGGACCGGATCGAAGGGGCCGGGCGGCTGGTCGCCGGCGGCGAGGATCTGCCCGCCGGGCGCTACTACGCGGTCGCGACCGTGCCCGAGCCCGCGGAGAGCTCGCAGAAGGACCTGATCTGCCTGCAGGCCGAGGGTGCGCTGGATCCGGCCTGCCTGTGCGATGCCGGGCTGACCGACGACACCGATGGGCCGGGGGACCCGGATCCGGGTGGCTGCGGATGCTCCGCGGCGTCGTCAAACCCGGCTCTCGGCTGGATGCTCGGCCTGCCGCTGGTCCTCGCGCTGCTGCGCCGTCAGCGACGGTGAAGTCGTCACCGGCCATCCAGCACTGGACGGTCCGCTGACTTTTCCGTAGCATTCGGGGCCTGGGACTCCGCGTCCCCCATTCCCCCCCGGGAGGCCCTATGCGCGCCCTCACGAAGACCCTGTGCCTGTCCCTGGCACTCTTCGGCATCGCCGGTTGTGGCGAGCCCGACGAGGACGGAGACGGCTTCGTCGAGTCGGTCGACTGCAACGACCGCGACGCAGCCATCAACTCCGACGCCCCCGAGGTGTGCGACGGCATCGACAACAACTGCGACGGCTTCGTCGACGACGACGCCAACGTGGTGGACGCGCCCAGCTGGTACCTGGATCGAGACGTCGACGGCTACGGCGACGACACGGTCGTCAAGGTCACCTGCAACACCCCCGGCGGCGGCTGGTCGCTGGAGGGCGGCGACTGCGACGACACGGACCCCGACGCGGTCCCCGGCGGTCAGGAGATCTGCAACGGCAAGGACGACGACTGCGACGGCAC
>CALATR010000649.1 GCA_937891875.1 uncultured Pseudomonadota bacterium
CGCCACCTACAAGCCGGTCGCGCGCCTGTCCGACAGCACCGTCGTCCGGACCATCGAGGACGCGGTCGCCGACAACCGCCCCGTCGTCGCCGGCACCTTCGGAGAGGAGGACGGCGTCGACTACTCGGGCACCAAGATCTACGCGTGGCACGCCTACACCGTGCTCGGCGTGAAGCGCACCGAGGGCGAGGAGCCGAAGATCACCCTGCGCAACCCGTGGGGGGAGGTCGAGCCGCCCGGCAACGGCCCGGACGACGGCATCTTCGACCTGCCCCTGTCCGACTTCCGGCGTCTGTACCAGGGCCTGACCTTCGGCGGCAGCGCCCGTCAGGACACCACCGCTCCCGACGCGGTGGACGATCTCGCCGCCGTGGCCGTGGTCGAGGGCCGGGTCAGCCTGACGTTCACCGCCACCGGCGACGACCGGGACGAGGGCCTCGCCGCCACCTACGACCTGCGGATCGCCGCCTCCCCCATGGACGAGGCCTCCTTCTACGAGGCCGAGCAGCTCGCCATCGGCAGCCCCCAGGCTCCCGGGACGGCCGAGCAGGTCGGCTTCGCGCTGCCCGAGGGCCAGGGCCCGTTCTACGTCGCCGTGCGCGTGGAGGACGAGGCCGGCAACCTGTCGCCCCTGTCCAACGTCCTGAAGCTCGAGGGCGACGCCCCGCCGGTCGACGGCGTCGAGCCCACCCTCTTCGACTTCGAGGGTGGAGCGCAGGGCTTCGAGACCGAGGGCCTGTTCCACCGCAGCAACCTGTCCGCGGTGTCGGGTCAGTACGCGTTCTGGATGGGCAAGGAGTCGACGCTCGACTTCAACACCGGCGATCGCGTGCAGGCCTCGCTGACCTCGCCGATCCTGGACCTGCGCGGCGCGACCAGCGTGTACCTGATGTGGGAGAGCCTGCTCGACGTCGAGCCCGGCACCTCCCGCGACAAGGCCCAGCTGCAGGTCGCCACCCAGTCCGGCGACTTCGAGGACTGGACCACCGTCTGGGAGAAGGACGCTCCGACCGAGGACTTCGTCCTGCAGGGCGTGGGCCTCGACGCGTACGCGGGCACCCAGGTCCGCCTGCGCTTCGCCTTCGACTCGGTGGACAGCAACAACAACACCGGCATTGGCTGGCTCGTCGATGACGTCTGGGTGTGGGTGGAAGAATGAGCGACTCGCCGTACGCGCCTCCGGCTGCCGTGAACACCGCGGTCAGCCCCGACAAGCTCCCCTCCGCCGTGGACCTGGTCCAGGACGGGCTCAAGCAGTTCATGGACGACGTGGGTGACTTCGCCCTCGCCGGCCTGGGCATCACCCTGGTCGCCCTCGGCGTCGCCCTGGTCATGGCCACCCTCGCCATCGGCTGCTTCTTCGGCGGCGCGCTCGGCAGCGGTGCGCTGAGCATCGCCGGGGCCGCCACCGACGTGGACGCCATCGCCGGTGTGTCGGCCTTCGCGGGCATGCTGATCATGCTGGCGACCTACCTGGCCTTCTTCCTCATCGTCATCTTCGGCACCGCCGTCGTGTCGGCGCCGTTCAGCGCCTCGCTCCAGCGCGCCGTGGACGAGCACCTCGCCGGCGGGCGCAAGGTCGGCTTCGGCAGCGCGTTCGAGACCGCGTTCAAGCAGCCGGTGAAGGACATCATGGCCACCGTCGGCATGTCGGTCGCCATGGTGATCGGCATCTTCATGTTCTACATCGGCGCACTGTTCGCCGCGTTCTTCCTGGGTTGGTGGCCGCTGGCCGTGCACCTCGACGGCCTGCCCGTGACCCAGGGCGCCTCGCGGGCCTTCGGCCACACCAAGGACCAGCTGGGCTGGCACCTCGGCGTGTTCGGCCTGGGCATCGCGGTCGGCATGATCGCCCAGTACATCCCGGTCCTCGGCCCGATGTTCGCCGCGCTCTACCAGGTCAAGGCGTACCGGGCGGCCTTCCCCCGCCCCGCCGACCCCGACATCCTGGACTGATCACTCCTCGATGATCGCGTAGTCGATGTTGTCGTCTTCGTCGTCCTCCTCGACGTCATCGCAGGAATCGACGAAGACCACCGACAGCCAGAAGCTGCCCGCCGCGGGCCCGTCGCTGACGTCGGGCTCCCAGGTCGCAGTGGCGCCGGGGGCGAGGCTGCTGACGTAGCCATAGTCGTCGCCCGTGTCGCAGACGTCCGGATCGTCGGCCGGGTCGTACCAGAGGTCGACCCAGAAGTCCCGGGCAGTCGCGGTGCCGGTGTTCTCGATCACGATCGTGAACGCGCTGTACTCGCCGTCGGTGAGCCCCTCGAAGGTCCGAATGGACAGCTCGGGTTTCGTTCCGCCGATGGTGAACGCGTGCGGACCGCTGGCGTTGTTCGCCTCGTCCGCCTCCTCGATCCAGCCGTCCGCATCGGCGACGAGCCACGCGGTGTGGGCGCCGCTGTCGAGGCCGGCCGCAGACAGCAGGATCGTCTGGGACTCCCCTGGGGCGAGCACCTCGACGAGCTCGGTGACGACGTACGCGTCACCAGCACCAGGCGCACCGTCGGTGTCGAGGAAGAGATCGACGAAGCCCAGCGGGCTCATGCCGTCCCCGTCGTTCACCACGTCCAGCAGCACCCAGACCTCGTCGCCAAACGGCTCGACAACCACGTCCTCGACTACGAGATCGGGCAGCTCCAGCTCTGCGTCCGCCGGCCGCACCGTCACGGGAGCCGCGGCGTCGAGAGTCCCGCAGGTGGCGCGGACCGTCGTGCGGCCCTCGGCGAGCCCGGTGAGCCGCCCGGCGGCGACCGTGGCGAGGCTCCCGTCTTCGACCGCCCAGGTGCAGCTCGGCGCAAGGTTGCCGGTCGAGCCGTCCGCGTAGGTCGCCACGGCCTTCAGCTCCACCTGGGCATCCACCTTCAGCTCCACCGCCCGCGGCGAGAGGGCGAGGCCCTGGGCCTGGTCGCCTGCGCCCTTCACCTGCACCGAGGTACGGGTCGCGACGCCACGGCTGTCTGTGGCCACGATGCCAGCTTCTCCCGGAGCTATCGCCGTTGCCAGCCCGGAGTCGTCCACCGTCGCGATCCGCGGCTCGAGGCTCACGAACGTGACCTCCCCGGTGATGTCGCGGTTGCTGGTGTCGTCATAGAAGGCGCGGACCTCGAAGCGCACGGTCTCGCCGACCTCCAGCGCGGGGTCGCGCGGCGACAGGCCGATGCCGAGCAGCTCCGCGTCGGTGACGCCGGTGTCGTCCGTGTCGCCGGACTCGGCAGGCACGAGGTCGTCATCGTCGCAGCCGCCCAGGGCGACCACCGAGACCGCGGCGAGCAACAGGACGCGCGGAACGCGGGAAAGGCGCACAGCTCCCTCCAAGGCGGCCCATGGTAGCGCGCGCGGCCAGCGAGGTCCCGCGGCCCTGGTGCACCCGCCTCATCCTGGCGATCCGTCCGCTCGGTGACCCGCTTCTCTTGCGTCCAGGTGACCGAGGTGGCACCTTGGGGTGACGCATGGAGTTCGCATGACCCCCCGCACGACCTCGTCGCTGGCCGCGCTGGCCCTGGGTGCCTCGCTCGCAGCCTGCAACACCGCCCCCACCGCCCCCACCGTGTCCATCGAGCCGGCCGAGGCCTACACCGCGGACGAGCTCGTGGCTGTGTACAGCGGGGCCACCGACGACAACGGGGACACCCTCGAGTACCGGTTCACCTGGTACAAGGACGGCGAGCGTCAGGCAGAGCTGGTCAACGTAGACGCCATCGCCAGCGCCTACACGAAGAAGAACGAGGTCTGGAAGGTCGACGTCACCGCGTTCGACGGCAAGGACCAGGGCGCTGTCGGATCGGCGGAGGTCACCATCCTCAACACGCCGCCCGTCGCGACGGTCGAGATCGCCCCCGCCGAGCCGACCACCGAGGACCGGGTCCGCACGGTCACCACCAAGCGCGACGCCGATCTGGACGCGACCACCATCCGCTACGCCTGGATCCTCAACGGCTCGCCCCAGAGCTTCGAGGGCGACACCCTGCCCGACACCCGGACCAACAAGGGCGACGTGTGGGAGGTGCAGGTCATTCCCAGCGACGGCGACGTCGAGGGCGAGCCCGCCACCCTGCAGTTCACCATCGCGAACACCCCGCCCGAGGTCGTGTCCGCGAGCATCAACAAGAGCGCGCCCAACAAGTTCGACACCCTGGTGTGCGTGGGCGACGGCTTCACCGACATCGACGACGATCCCGAGGGGTACAACGTCGAGTGGCTGGTCAACGGCGAGCCCTACAGCACCGATCTCGAGCTCGACCTCGCCGACCTGAACCGCGGAGACCGGATCCGCTGCCGCCTCACCGCGTTCGACGGCGAGGACACCGGCAACACCGTGCAGTCCGACCCCGTCACCCTGCAGAACACGCCGCCGGCGCTGACCTCGGTCGTCATCGGCCCCGAGGATCCGCTCGTCACCGACACGGTCTCCGCGACCCTCGAGGGTGGCGTCGACCCCGACGGGGACACGGTCAGCTTCATCTACGAGTGGAAGGTCAACAGCATCGCCTCGGGCACGGCCAGGACCCTGCCCAGCAGCCGCTTCAAGAAGGACGACCGCATCCAGCTCACGGTCTACCCGACCGACGGCGAGGACGTCGGCGACGGCGTCGAGTCCAACATCATCGTCGCGTCCAACAACGCGCCGTCGGTCGACGACGTGTCCATCAGCCCGACCTCGCCGTACACCGACAGCATCATCACCGCCGAGGCCTTCACCAGCGATCCCGACGGTGACAGCGTCTCCGTCGTGTACGAGTGGTA
>CALATR010000650.1 GCA_937891875.1 uncultured Pseudomonadota bacterium
CCAGCTGGCCGGGGGCGGCCAGGGTGCACCAGCGCAGGTCGAGGTCCCCGCGGGTCGCGGTCGTCTGCAGACCTCCGGCGAGGTGCAGCCCGGCGAGCCACACGTCGGTCGTGGCGTCGCCACCGAGGTCGGCGTGCAGGGCGAGGGAGGGACCGCCGTCGTCCGCGGCCGACAGGAACGGGGTGGTGCTGACGTCGGTGGGCACCAGCGACAGGCCCGCGTCGAGGCCCTCGGTCAGCCGCGCGGCGGGCAGGTGCACCGAGCCGACCAGGGCCAGCACGGGCTCGTCGCCGGGGGCGGTGAGGCCCTCGGCAAGATCGGCGACCACGGGGGCGTCCGAGGGTGGACCCTCGGACAGGGCACCGGTGGGGTCGACCCAGGCCGTGATCGGGCGCGGGTGGTCCGAGGGATCGCGCAGGTCCGGCGGGGTCGGCAGCTCCACGTCCGGGTCGAGCCAGGCGTCGAAGGGCGCGCGATCCTCGGGCATGAAGCCCGCGCCGACCCGATGGGTGCGGCCGACCCGGTAGCTGACCCGGACCTCTCCGCGGGGGGCGCCCGGCGGCAGGAGGACCCGACCGAGTCGGGGATCGAGGCCGACAACCTCGGGATCGACGTCAGCGTAGGGCCCGGTCGTGTCGGCCAGGGTGCGCTGGTGCAGGGAGAACAGGGCGCGGGCCAGGCGACCGGGGGCGCTGTAGCGCTGCAGATCGGCGGTGCGGGAGCGCTGGGGCACGGGCATGGGGCCGTCGCCGTGGCGATCGGGCGGGTCCGACGCGCCCGACTTGGCGGTGGCGCTGCCCCCGTCGGTCACGTCGAAGGTGATGCTGCTGCCGTCGGGTCCCTCGCCGAGATCGGGCACCGGGCCGCGCGGGTCGGGCGCCAGGTCCAGGGTGGGCAGGAAGGCGAGCACCCCGCCGGTGCGCCCGGCCAGCACGACCTCGAAGGCGGGCAGGGGACTCGGGCCCACCACCCAGACCTGGTCTCCCACGAAGACGGCGTCGCCGGGCGCCGGTGGGTTGGGTCCGTCGGACTCGTCGTCGAAGCGGCCCCACGCGGGCTCGCCGTCGGCCCAGGCGAGGCGGCACGGACGGGTGCGGTCGTCCCACACCAGGGCCTCGAGATCCGAGCCGACCGCGCGCACGATGGCCGTGCCGGGGCCGTCGCGCAGGGGCAGCTCCGGCAGCAGCTCCCAGCGGACGCGAACCGGGCCGGGATCGATGCGACCGACCTCGCGGGCCAGGATTCCAGGCGTCACCGCCCCTCCGACCAGGACCAGCCCGGCGGGGGTGGACAGCAGCTGGCCGTGGTGACGGGCGAGGGGCTTGCGCACCGCGTGGGGCGCCCAGGGCTCGCTGCCGTCGAGCGCCAGCGACCACAGGTCGTCCAGGGCGGACTCGTCGTCGGCGAGGCCCCCGACCAGCACCAGGCGCCCCCCGTGGATGGCCGCCTGCAGGCCCAGGCGTCCCCCCGGGGCGAGGCCGGCCGGGTCGATGCGGGTGGCGGTCGGCGCCGGGTCCATCGGGGTGGGGATCCGCCACAGGCCGACGTCCTCCGGCCCCTCCGCGCCGGCAGGACTGGCGACGACCCACAGGGCATCGTCGTGGGCCAGGAGCACCGCGTCCACCAGCTCGGGCAGCCCGACGATCGCCTCACCGACGAAGCCGGCGGGCAGGTTCCCACCGTCCACCCGGGCCAGGGCGAGGCTGTCGTCCACCGGGTCGCGGGAGAGGCGCAGCAGGGCGGGGCCGCCGGTCCCGTCCCAGGCGACCGTGTTCGAGAGTGGGGTTCCGAAGCGCGCTCCCAGCGTCGAGACCGCCCAGTCGCCCGTGACGTCGCGCACGGTGGCCGAACCCTGCATGCGGCGCACCCGCACCCGGTTGGACGCGCCGGACACGGGCAGGTCGATGTCCGGGTCCATCGCCACCGCGACCGGGCCGGTGCCGTCCGCGTCGACCGCGACCACGACGGTCTCGTCCTCACCGTGGGCGCGCACCCACTCGAGCCGCCACACATCGCCGAGGCCCGGCCGGGTGGGCTCGGCGAACCCGAAGACGACCTGCTCCCCGCCGGGCGCGCGGTAGGTGGAGGCGTCGTCCGGTGGGTCGAGCGGGCGCGGGCCGACCAGCTGGATGCCGGAGACGTAGAGGTCCAGCACGCCGTGTTCCTCGACCAGGGCGGCGTCGTGGGCCAGCTCGGTCGGGGTGAGCAGGGTGGCGCCCGTGGGCAGGGGGGTGGGATCAACCGGGTCGGGCTCGTGGACCTCGGTGAGGGTGGGCACCTGGTCGGCGCGCTCGAGCGGGCGCAGCCAGGCCAGGGCGGTGTCGGCGCCCGTGGGGTCGAGGCGCACGATGCGGTGGGGCACGGCCCCGTCCCGGGTCGGCACCTCGAGGATCTCGCCGGGCACGACCCGCTCGCGATCGAGGAGGTGCATGCGGTCGGTGCGCAGGACGATGACGTCGGGACGGGCCCAGGCGGGCTCGTGCAGGCTGCCGCCCTGGCGCAGGTCGAAGGTGCGCGGGGAGGCGGCGTAGCGACCGGCATCGGCGCGGCCGAGGCGGGTCAGGGCATCGTCGAGGGTCTCGCCGTCGAGCACGCCGATCGTCGGCGGATCAGGCGGGGGATCGCCGGGGCGGTGGTCCGGGGGCAGCCCGCGTCGGGTCAGCGGATCGGCCAGTGCGATCGGGTCCCACACGGTCGCGGTCCGTCCGCGCCAGAGCACGGGCGCCTGCACGTCCTGGGTGTGGGCCAGGCTGCGGAAGGCCTCGTCCACCTCGGTCGACCAGCCGGTCGTCAGCGCCACCCGCTCCTCGATGGTGGCGAGCACCCCGCGGCGCCGTCCCCAGTGGATGGCCCGAGCCAGCTGGGCGCGGTGGCGGATGGGATCGCTGCCGATGAGCTGCACGCCCAGCAGGTCGGCGAGCAGGGGCAGGGCGTCGGGGCTGGCGCGCTCGACGAAGCGGTCGTCGGCGAGCTGATCGATGGCGTCCGACAGCTCCTGCAGCCCCCCGCCGAGCACGTCGACCAGGGTGCGCAGGGGCGCGTCGGGCAGGCCGTCGTCGCGGCTGCGGTAGAGGCCGGGCAGCAGGGCCCACAGGCGGTCGGCTTGCTGGATGCTCATGCGTCCCGCGCCTCCTGAAAGCCGAGCCGCACCCGGGCGGGCGTGTCGTCGTGGGTCCAGCACAGGCGCTCGTCGGCAGCACAGCGGATGCGCTCGCGGAGGAAGCCGGTGGGTGGGTTGCCGACCCGGCGATCGAGGCGGGTGATGTGGACCCAGACCAGGTCGGGGACGTCCTTGAGGGCGTCGTAGACCTGGGAGAGCGCGAGCTCCTGGCCGAGGTCGGTGTTGCTGGGGGCCAGCAGCCCGGTCAGCTCGCCGTCGTCGTCCTCGCGCAGGCCGAGGCGCCGCTCGCAGGCCTCCTGCACCGCGACCGGATCGGCGCCGGGGGTCAGGTGCAGGGTGGCGGACAGGCGCACCGGCACCGGTCGGGTCGGCAGCAGGCGCACCGAGACGCCGGGGGGCACCCGGGCGGTCAGGAAGGCGAGCAGGTCGGCCTGATCGGCGGGGTCGACCCGCATGTCCTCCTCGCCGGAGATGACCAGCGCCACCTCGCCGCGGGGGGTGCCCGGAGCGACCGCGGCCCGGTCGATGTTGGGCCTGGAGACGGCGAGGGCGACGAGGTCCTCGGCGGAGGCCGCCCGGTCCAGGGCGCGCAGGGAGAACGGACCGAGGATCCGCGCACGATCGGGATCTTCGGCCGAGACGCCCCCGCGGGTGGGCAGGGGGTTGCGGGTGGAGCGCACCGCCGGGTGGTGGCCGACCAGCTCCTTGATGGCGCCCGCTTCCTGATCGCCGCTCGGCCCCGCGCCGATCCGGTAGG
>CALATR010000651.1 GCA_937891875.1 uncultured Pseudomonadota bacterium
CACCAGGAAAGCTGCGACGCCATCCGGCGCGCGGCGCGCGCTGCCGGTGTCGAGGAGCGCGAGGTACTGCATGTCGAGAACGGCTTTCAGTGGGGCCGCCTGACCGAATCTGCCGCCAGCATGTCACTGTTCGCCTCGCGCAAGCTGATCGAGCTGCGCATGGGCACCCAGAGTGCCGGCCAGGAAGGCAGCAAGGTCCTCAAGGCCTACGCCGAGCGCATCGAGAAGGATGGCGACATCCTGCTGATCACCGCAGCGCGTCTCGATCGCAAGGTGCAGCAGACGGCGTGGTTCAAGGCATTGGAGAAGGTCGGCGTCTTCATCGCGGTGTGGCCGGTGGACCATTCCCGCCTCGGCTTCTGGATTCGCGACCGCGCCCGTCGTCACGGCCTCGAGCTGAATCAGGACGCCGCCCGCCTGCTGGCCGAGCGGGATCCCGATGCGGCCGGCACCGCGGTCGTGGCCACGCTGGAGGGCAGCCGACCGCTCCTGGCCGAGATCCAGGCTCTGGTCGGCGCGCCGGGCAGCCACACGCCAGCCCGCACGGTGGTCGGGGTCGACCGCTCGCGGGTGCTCATGCTGGCTGCCGTGCTGCAGAAACATGGGATCGGGCTCCAGGATCGCGATGTCTTCGTCAACGCCGCGGGAGGCGTCCGGGTGGCGGAGCCGGCGGCGGACCTGGCGATCGTCGCAGCGCTCGCCAGCACCTGGGCCGACCGGCCGCTCCCCAGCGACACGGTGGTGCTCGGCGAGGTGGGCCTGGTCGGTGAGATCCGCGCGGTCAGCCACCCCGCCCAGCGGATGCGCGAGGCCGCCCGGCAGGGATTCAGGCGTGCGCTCGTGCCGCCGTCCTGTGTCGAGTACGCGCCCGCCGGCCTGCACGCGGTCGGGGTCAAGCGGGTGTCCGATGCGCTCGACGCGCTGGGAGACGGCTGAGCGAGCTTGCGACCTGAAGGATCGGCCAGCCCCGGGCGACTCCTGATCATCGCCGCCATGCGGTGCCACCCGGAGGTCCCGTGCGTCCCTGGTCCGTGCTGCTCCCGCTCGTGCTCGCGCTCGCGTCATGCGACGCCATCGGCAACTGCGACGGGGTCAGCTGCACCCCGATGCTCATCGTGCCCCTCACTCAGGGCCTCGACCGGGACGGCGACTACCACGTGACCCTGGGTGGCGACGTGGATCTGGCGTGCGACTTCACGGTTGTTGACGGTCTCATCGATCCGGGCGACTGCACCGGCGACCTGCGCGTGCCGGACTCGGGGAACACCACCCTGTTCATGAACGTCGGTCCAGAGGAGTCCATGCTCCTCGCGATCGCCTACAACGACGAGCTCATCGCCGATCACGAGCTGCAGCCCGCGTGGGACACGACGTATCCAGGGGGGCGCCTGTGCGGAAACGCCTGTCCCAGAGGCGTGGAGCCGGCGCCGGTCGCCATCACCTGGTCCGACACCGAGTAGCCAGACGCAGCGCGGGCACGCCCCCCGCGAGGGAGGGCGTGCCCGCCAAGACTCTGCGTCAGACGCCGATCATTCGCGACGGCGACGCAGGCCGACCAGCGCGAGCAGGCCCAGCGCCAGGCCGCCGAGGCCGGAGGTGCTGCCCACCGAGGAGCAGCCGCTCTGGTAGGTCGTGACGGGGACCTGGGCGCAGGGGCCGTCGGTCACGTCGTCCTCCTGGACGTCGGGCACGTCGTCGCAGTCCACGTCCGCCCAGCCCTCGAGCGCGTCGTCGATGCCATCGCCGTCCGCGTCGGAGTCCAGGTAGTTGGGGATGCCGTCGCCATCGAGGTCGTCGCCCCAGGTGATCTCCTCGGCGGTCGCGATGCCGTCGCCGTCGTCGTCGGTGTCGAGGCGGTCGGGAATGCCGTCGCCGTCGCTGTCACCATCGACCTCGTCCGCGTCGGGCACGCCGTCCTCGTCGGAGTCGACGTCGATGTAGTCCTTGACTCCGTCGAAGTCGCTGTCGACGTCGCCTTCGACGATGTCGAGGTAGCCGTCGTCATCGCTGTCGGTGTCCAGGTGGTCGGGCGTGCCGTCCTGGTCGCTGTCCAGGGTCTTGAGGGCCTGCGCGACCTCGATCTCGGTGGCGATGCCGTCGCCGTCGTCGTCGCTGTCCAGCGCGTCGATCACGCCGTCGCCGTCCGTGTCGCGGGGATCGTCGGGATCGCCGAGCTCGTCGCGGTCCAGCACGCCGTCGCCGTCGGAGTCGTCGGAGTCGGGGTCCAGGCCCAGGTCGTGCTCGACCTCGTCAGAAATCCCGTCACCGTCCGCGTCGACCCCGTCGGAGAAGCCGTCACAGTCGTTGTCGACGCCGTCGTCGAGCTCGGGCGCACCGGGCCAGGTGAAGGAGGCGAGGTCGTCGCAGTCCGCGCCGCCGTGGGCGATGGCGTCGAAGCCGTCGCCGTCCTGGTCGTAGTCGGAGCCGCCGTCGCAGTCGGAGTCGACCCCGTCGTACCAGGTCTCCAGCTGGCCGGGGTGGATGCCCGCGTTGTCGTCGTCGCAGTCCTCGCCGTCGTCGAAGCCGTCCATGTCGGCGTCGAAGTCGGACCAGCCGTCACAGTCGGAGTCGACGCCGTCGTACCAGATCTCGCTGGCCGCGGGAGAGATCGCCGCGTCGGCATCGTCGCAGTCGGAGCCGCCACAGCGGGGGTCGTCGAAGCCGTCGGAGTCGACGTCACACCAGTCGCTGCCGTCGCAGTCCTGGTCGATGCCGTCGTACGGGGTCTCGGGAGCACCCGGGTAGGCGGAGACGGAGTCGTCGTCGCAGTCGCCGGTGGGCACGGTGGACAGGGCCTCGCCCGGGTCGGAGCAGTCGCTGTCGGCGGAGACGAGGGTCACGTCGGTGCGGTAGCCGTCACCGTCGGTGTCCTCGTAGCAGATCTCCTCGCCGTCGCAGGACTCGTCGATGCCATCGCCGATGACCTCGAAGGCGCCGGGGTAGGCGAGGGCGTCGTCGTCGTCGCAGTCGCCGGACAGGTCGGAGTAGCCGGACGGCACGTAGCAGGCGACGCCCTTGCCCACGTCGACGCCGTAGTCATCGGCATCATCATCGGGGTACACGCCGAATGCGTCACAGGGCACGTAGTCCCAGATCGCGGCCTTGAACGTCGGGTTGTCCGGGTAGGAGGTGCCGCCCCGCTCGAAGAGGTTGTAGTCGCCGGAGAGCACGACCGCGCCCTCGACCGCCACGGCCACGTTGCCGGAGCCGTCGACGACCACGGGCTCGGTGACCGGGCCCGGGGTCACGGTCGAGCCGGCCGGCGCGGAGATGGAGGTCCAGCCCGAGGCGAGGGTCGACCAGCCGGTCGGCTTGAAGCCGGAGATCGAGCTGGAGCTGAGGCGCATGTCGACGCCCAGGTAGGACAGCGTGTCGTTGACCGCCGCCGCACCCTCGGTGCCGACGTAGGAGGAGTTCTCGCCGACCACCACGACCACGCCGCCCGCGTCGATGAAGTCGACCAGGGCGTCCTTCTGCTCGGTGGAGAGGTTCGAGGTCGGGCAGGCCAGGTAGAACTGCTCGAGCGCAGCGAACGAGCCGGGCCACGCGGTGCTGACCGCGACGCCACGAGAACCCGCGGCCTCGAGATCGGCGACGAAGGTGCCGGTGGAGGTGCACTTGGTGCCGCCGTTGGCGCCGGTGTACCAGTACGCGTCGACCACGTCGGCATCGAGCCAGACGTTGTCACCGAAGACGAGGCCGGAGCCCACGCCGTTGTGGTCGAACAGGGCCTCGGTGAAGCCGGCGGGGTTGGACACGCAGGCCAGCGCCTCGTCGGCGTCGCCCATGGCGGACCAGGTGAAGGTGCCGCTGCCGTCGACTGAGCTGGTCACGCCGCCGGTGTCGACCACGCGCCAGCTGTCGGAGCCGGTGCCGTTCGTCGACACGGTCATGGCCTCGCCGGTGTTGTTCCACCACACGTAGACGCAGATCTCCTTGACCGGGGCGGAGAAGGTCAGCTTGGCGTCGTTCGCCGCGCTGGAGCCGATCCAGGGGCCGGTCGGCGTCGAGCCGTACAGGGTGCTGCCGCCGAGCAGCACGGTCTTCATGGTGACGCCGTCGAGGACCACGCCGGAGCTGGTCGTGGCGCTCCAGGTGACCGCGTGCTGGGTGGAGGCCGCCTGAGCCGCAACGGGCAGGGCCAGGCCGAGGACGACCGACGGAAGCAGGATGCGCATGGAGGCTCCTCCGGATGCAGGGATACGTCGCGCCTCCTCCCTCGGATCCGATCCGCTCGGGGTTGACCCCAATCTGAGCCGAAGATAGCGATGAATGAATCCTCATTCAGTCGGCCAGGAGGGCCCGTGAGCGCGACCCAATTCACCGTTGACCTCGATGACATCCGCTTCGTCCTGTTCGAGGTGCTGGACATCGACAGCAAGCTCCAGAAGATCGAGCGCTTCTCCGAGTTCGACCAGGAGACCTACGAGGCCACCCTGGACGAGGCCGCCCGCATCGCGACCGAGGTCCTCGGTCCCATCAACGGCCCTGGCGACCGCGAGGGCGTGTCCATGGACGCCGACGGCAACGTGCTGACGCCGAAGGGCTTCAAGGCGGCGTGGGACACGTTCGCCGAGGGCGGCTGGATCGGCATGTCCGCGGATCCGGAGGCCGGCGGCATCGGCCTGCCCCAGGTGATGGCGCTCGCCGGCACCGAGATGTTCAGCGGCGCGGCCACGGCCTTCTCGATGTACCCGGGCCTGACCGCGGGCGCGGCTCGCGTGATCTTCCAGTATGGACCCGCGAAGTGGCGTCAGCCCGTCGCCGAGAAGATGTTCACCGGCGAGTGGGGCGGCACCATGTGCCTCACCGAGGCGGACGCGGGCAGTGCGGTCGGCGACAACCGCACCAAGGCCATCCCCACCGGCACCGAGGGCGAGTACAACCTGGTCGGAGAGAAGATCTGGATCTCCGGCGGCGACCACGACCTGACCGACAACATCGTGCACCTCGTGCTCGCGCGCACCCCGGATGCCCCCGCCGGCAGCAAGGGCCTGTCCCTGTTCCTGGTGCCCAAGTTCGAGTTCGACGACGACATGAACCTGGGTGAGCGCAACGGCGCGGTCGTGACCGGCCTCGAGCACAAGATGGGCATCCACGCGTCCGCCACCTGCATGCTCGCCCTGGGTGCGGACAAGCCGGCGAAGGGCTGGATTGTCGGCGAAGAAGGCCAGGGTCTGCCGATCATGTTCCACCTGATGAACGAGGCCCGCATCGGCGTCGCCATCCAGGGCCAGTCCCAGGCGGCCGCGGCGTACAACTACGCCGTCGCCTACGCCAAGGAGCGGATCCAGGGCACGTCCATCGAGAACTTCAAGGACGCCGACGCCCCCCGCGTCGCCATCGTCGAGCACCCCGACGTGCGCCGCATGCTCATGAGCATGAAGGTGCTGGTCGAGACCATGCGCTCGTTCTGCTACCGCATCGCCTACTACGAGGATCTCTCCAAGTCCGAGGACCTCGATGACAAGGCGCGCGCCCGCTACGCCGGCCGGGTCGATCTGCTGGTGCCGGTCGCCAAGGCCCACTGCACCGACATGGGCTTCGACGTCTGCGTCACCGGCGTGCAGGTGCTCGGCGGGTACGGCTATACCACCGAGTACCCCCTGGAGCAGACCGTCCGCGACGCCAAGATCATGACGATCTACGAGGGCACGAACGGCATCCAGGCCATGGACCTGGTCGGCCGCAAGCTGCGCATGAAGGGCGGCATGCTGCTGATGGAGTGGATCCAGGACGCTCAGAAGCTGTGCAAGGACAACGAGGGCAGCTTCCCCGAGGCGTGCGCTGCGATCAGCAAGGCCGTCGGCCACGTCGGCGCCACCGCCATGCACCTGGGTGCGGTCGCCGCCAAGGGCAACCTGGCGGGCGCGATGCTCTACGCGACGCCGTTCCAGTACATGATGGGCCACGCCTGCCTGGCCATCGAGGCGCTGGAGCAGGCGGCCATCGCCAAGGCGAAGATCGACGCGGGCGAGACCAGCCCCCACATGCGCGGCAAGCTGCTCAACCTCGACTTCTTCGTGGCCACGTTCCTGCCCGAGGTCATCGCCCGCAGCAAGTCCATCCAGACGGGCGACGAGTCCTGCATGGACGACGTGCTCTTCGCGTGAACGACGGGACGAGGCGGGTCCTGTGGCAGCAGCTGTCGCAGGTCCGCCTCCCGCTGGGCTAGGGTGCGCGCCCGGAGGTACACATCCCACCCGACTCGCCGAACTGCCCGTCTTGCGGCGCACCGTTGCCCGCCCGCAACCCCGGCATCCGCTCGCAGGCGTGCGAGTATTGCGGCACGATCAGCCTCTGGGACGAGGCCGGTCACCGAGACTCGGGCAAGAAGTCGATGCTGCCGGAGGGCTTCACCCGGCTCTACCGCGGGGCGACCGGCACCCTGCGCGGTCGGCGCTTCGAGGTGCTCGGCCGCGTCCGCTACGGCTACAGCCGCGGCATGTGGGACGAGTGGTACATCCGCCTCGAGGACGGCAGTACCTCCTGGCTGACCGAGGACGACCACGAGCTGTGCGTGGAGGACGAGGTCGGACCCGCCATGCTCCCCGACGAGCTCGAGGTCGGCATGGTGATCCCGGTCGCGGACGTGCCCTACCTGATCCGGGAGGTCGGCATCGCCAGCTGCCTCGGCATCGAGGGCCAGGTGCCGCGCGCGATCCTGCCTGACGAGACCTACGGCTATGCCGACGGCTCCAGCGTCGACGGCACCCGCACCCTGGGCATCGAGGTCGATGACGTGCCGCCGACCTTCTTCGTCGGCCACCGCCTGCAGCACGAGGACGTCGTGCTCGACGACGAAGGGGAGGACTGGTGAGCGAGACCCAAGACTCCCTGCAGATCGGCGAGGGGCGCCCGCGCCCGGCGTTCGAGCCGAAGTCGCTGCAGTGCCCCAACTGCGCCAGCCCCCTGACCGTGCAGTCCGAGCGCACCCGCCTCGTCATCTGCGCCGCGTGCAACAGCGAGGTCGAGGTGACCGCCGGCGAGGCGGCCGTGCTCGGGGAGCGAAACGGCCTGGAGCCCGCGTTCAAGCTGTCGATCGGCCAGGAACTGAAGATCGACGGGCACAAGTACGAGGTCACGGCCCGGATCTCCTACGCCGCGGATGACGACGACTACAACGATCCGCGCACCCACATGTACCTGCTGTACAGCCCCCGGCGGCGCAGCCTGTGGCTGTCGGACTTCAACGGCAACTGGGACCTGTCCTGGGACAGCCACGTGGCGCCCAAGCAGCTGCCGTTCAACGAGCGGCGCATCGAGACCTTCGACGAGCGCTCCTGGCGGGTCGACGAGGCCGGCCTGGCGCAGGTCGAGTGGGTGGACGGCGCCCTCCCCTACATCGCCCGCAACGGCGACCAGTGGATCTACGCGGAGTGCAGCAACTCCGACCACCAGACCTACGAGGTCATTCGCTCCGCCAACGAGCTGGAGTTCTCCGAGGGTCGCAAGCTCGAGCCCTGGGAGATCTACGAGTTCCTCGGCGACGAGGCCGGCGCGGCCCGACAACGCAAGCGGGCCCATCGGCGGCGCCCGGTCGGCTGTCTTCCCCGGGCGGTGGTCGGCGGGGCGGCGCTCTTCGCCATCCTGGTCAACTTCTTCGTCTGCTTCGGCACCATCGGCTCGGGCCACGAGGTCATGCAGCAGACCCTGCGTCCGAGCGACTTCGTCGACGGCGAGGGCGAGGTCATGAGCCAGCCGTTCGACCTGCAGGGCGGCCTGGTCACGGTCGAGCTGGAGGCGCCGGGCCTGCACAACTCCTGGGTCGCGGTCGACCTGGCCCTCGTCAAGGCCGACGGCGACACGATCATCCACGTCGATGACATGGATGCCGAGTACTACGAGGGCTACGAAGAAGGCGAGCACTGGACCGAGGGCGACCACTCCAGCAGCGCCACCTGGGCGGTGCCCGAGCCCGGGACCTACCAGCTGCTCGTGCGCGGTCGCGGCAACCGCGGCATGTCGGAGCTGCCCGACGTGCCGCCGACCTCCTTCAGCCTGACCGTGATAGACGGGGTCATGGCCTGGTGGTGGGCGCTGTTCGGCATGCTGTGCAGCGGCCTCACCGGCGGCGTGGTCCTGGTGATCGCCCTCATCGCACCCTGGAAGAAATGATGAACGTGATCCTCCGCCTCATGGCCTGGCCCGTCGCCGGCCTCTTCCTCCTGGGGACCCTGGGCACGACAGCGCTGGCGTTCAGCAGCGTCGGCGCGACCGAGATGGAGCACCCGGAGGGCCTGTCCCTGCGCCAGGAGAGCGCCAGCCACAGCGGCGGGTTCTTCGTCATCTACTCGCGGCGCGTGCACCTGGGCGGCGGCCTGGGCGGCGGC
>CALATR010000652.1 GCA_937891875.1 uncultured Pseudomonadota bacterium
CGGCCGCAAGCTCAAGAAGATGTCGGTGAGCTCGAGGCCCATCGGGTCGGTCGCCACCTCGGCCGTCCCGATCCGACTCCAGACCGACTCCACCTCGTCGGGGAACTCCTCCAGGAGCAACGCCTCGATGCGGGTGTTGCCGCGAACGGATTCGTCAACGGACACGCCGGCGAGACGGATGGTGTTCGCGACGAGGGACCCCTCGCTCAGATGTGGGATGAACTCGCCACCCAGGCGCGGCACGAGAAGCGCAGCCCCGACGAGCGAGACGACCGCAGCGGCGATGACCGTGCGCCGGAACCCCAACGCGGCCGCCACAACCCGGCCGTAGCCCCCGATCAGCGCCGACATGATCCGGCCCTCGGTTGCGGGCGCTCGGCGCGGCAGCAGGTAGTAGGACAGGATGGGGGACAGGAACACGGCGGTCAGCAGCGCGCCGGCAAGGGCGAAGATGAACGTCCACGCCATCGGGCGGAAGAGCTTCCCTTCGATGCCCTCCAAGGTCAGGACAGGCACGAACACCAGCGCGATGATCGCCATCCCGAACACGATCGGGCGGACCACGCGTGTGCTCGACTCCGCAACGGCAGCGAGCCGCTCGTCGGACGACAGCTGTCGCCCGAGACTCCGCTGGCGCTCCTGCAGCGCTCGCAGGTTCGACTCGGTCATGACGACGCAGCCGTCGACGAGGATCCCGAAGTCGATGGCCCCCAGACTCAACAGACTGGCGGCAATCCCGAACTCGATCATGCCTTGGGCTGCAAACACCATCGCGATGGGGATCGACACCGCGACGAGCAGCCCCGCACGCAGATTACCCAGCAGGGCGAACAGGACGAGGAGCACCAGGACGGCGGCGACCACAAGGTTGTGCTCCACCGTCTCGATGACCTGGTCGACAAGCGAGGTCCGGTCGTAGACGACCTCCACGACGATGTCATCGGGCAGCGATGGCCGGACGGCGTCGAGCCGGTCCCGCAGGTCTGCGGTGACGGTGTGGCTGTTCTCGCCCATCAGCATGAACGCGAGCCCGAGCACGACCTCGCCCTGGCCGCCGGCAGAGACCGCGCCGCGGCGGATCTCCGAGCCGATCTCTATCGAGGCCACGTCCCGCACGCGCACCGGGGCTCCGTCGGCCGCGGCGATCACGATGTCTCCGATCTGCTCGATCGAGCTGACGCGGGAGATGCCGCGGACGACGCTTGCCTCGCCGGCGCTGGTGATCTGGCCGCCACCGACGTTGGCGTTGTTGCGCTCGAGCGCCTCCACTAGGTCGCTCAGCGTAAAGCCGAACTCGATGAGCGCTGCGGGGTCGGCTACGACATGGAACTGCCGCTCCAGGCCGCCCCATGAGTTGACCTCTGCCACGCCGGCGACCTTCCGTAGCTCCGGCTTGATGACCCAGTCGTGGAGGGTCCGCAGGTCCTCGATCGAACGATCGGGATCGGTCGAGCGCACGATGTAGTGAAAGACCTCGCCCAGGCCCGTGGCGATTGGGCCGAGCGTCGGTCGTCCCACGCCGTCAGGAAGCTCGGCGGAAGCCAGCCGCTCGGCCGTGTACTGCCGAGCGTCGATGATCGGGGTGTGGTCGTCGAACGTCACGACAACCTGCGAGAAACCGAACTTCGAGACGGAGCGAACGCTCTCCAAGCCCGGCAGCCCCCCAATCGAGAGCTCCACCGGCAAGGTGATCTGCTGCTCGATCTCCTCTGGGCTTAGCGCCGGAGCGACGGTGTTGATCTGGACCTGGACGGGGGTGGTGTCCGGGAAGGCATCGACGGGCAGCTGCTGAAGTCGAATGACGCCTGCGATGCAGGCGACTGCGAACAGAACCATGACGAGCAGCCGGTTGCGCAGGGCTGCGTGGACGAGCGTAGTCATTGTGAGCCGCCTAGTCGTCGGCGCAGCCCGCGCCGAGCCGGGAGGCGAGCAGCGCAGACTTGAGGGTGAAGCCGCCATCCATGACGACGGCGTCACTCGATTCGATGCCCGCGGTCACGACGAGGTGGTCGTCGTCCAGACGATCGCCGACCTCCACTCGACGGGCCTCGAACAGGTCCTCTTCTTCTTGGACGAAGACGAACGGCAGGTCGCCCACCCGGTGCACCGCCGAGCTCGGCAGTCGGACGGAACCTGGAAGGTTCTCCAAGATTGCCGTCACATCGGCAAACATGCCCTGACGCAGCATCCCGTCGGGGTTGGGGACCACGGCGCGGGCACGGACCAGCCGGGTCCGCTCGTCCACCACTGGCCCGACCCAGGTAATGTTCCCGAGGACCGGCTCTCGGCGAGACGAACGAACGCGCACCTCGACCTCGGTGCCAACTCCGATCCCCGTCGCGAGCTCTTCGGGCACGGAGAGCTCGACCCACATCTGGCTCAGATTCGCGATCTCTACGAGTGTCTCACCGCTGGTGACCGCGGCCCCAGGAACGGCGGTCCGGCTCACGACGGTGCCGGCGAATGGCGCGCGGAGCGGGAGCGATGAGCTGGCGTCGTCGCCGAGGCCCGCGACCTCGCGCTCTCGGAGCCCAAGGTTCAACAGACCCTGCCGTGCGATGGACGCTTCGACGACAGCGCTGTCGTAGGCGGTTCGCGCCTCGTCGAGCTCCCTCTGCGAGCCGATCCCGTCAAGCTGGATCTGCTCCTTGCGCTCGAGGGCCTTCGCTGTCAGCTGCTCGGTGTGACGAGCCACGAGGTACCGCCCCTTGGCCTCGGCCATCGCCGGGGAGTTGACCGTCGCCACCAGGTCTCCCGCCCGAACGACCTGCCCCACATCAACGCGCACCGTCGCGATCACGCCGTCGGCGAGCGGGGTCACCCGAGCCAGCCGGTTGCCGTCGTACCGGATTTCGCCCAGGAGAGCGGCAGCTGCGTGAGCGTCCACCAGAGACGGCCGTCCCATCGACAAGCCCGCGAGCTCCGCCGAACGCTCCGATGGCAGTCGGACGAGCAGCGACTCCCCCGGCGGAAGCCCGGCGGCGAGTTGGGGTTGGCACACACCACATCGGTGCTCCGGCACTTGGTGTTCGTTGCAGAACAGCCCCTCCCCATCTCTCGCGCCCGAGGCGTCCCCTGAAGCACCTTCCGGGGCCTCCTCCGGGACCCGCCCGCACAAGGGGCACTCGTCCTCGTAGAGGCCGTGCTCCTCGCAATAGGCGCGGTCGGCGTCGCGCAGCTCGGGATGACACTCCCAGCAGCGATCCTCATACCGGTCGTGCTCCTCGCACCAGAGCCGTCCGGCGTCTCGCTTCGAGGGATCGCAGATGAAGCAGGTCTCGCCGTCGGCGTCGTGTACGTGGGCGACAGTCGCGTTGGGCGGATTGGCGGGGCCCACCCAGGAACAGCCGGACACAAGGGCGAAGGTGAGCACCCACAGGAGTGGGATGACTTTGAACATGTGGTGGATCTCCACGCAGAGAGGGGGCGTACGCTCGTGAGTCGAGCGCCAGGGCGTGCTGGAGATCAGCCGATGGGCGGTGGCGTGGGGGGCGGGCCGTTTGCGCGGGGCAACAACAGGTGGGTCGGCGTCAGGGCTCGACTCTCGAGCATCGGGAGCGGCGCCTGTTCGGAATGGGTGGCCGGGGCGAGCAACGCGGCGGAGACGCCGGTGGCGCAGCAGAGGCCGCCATCGGTGTCGCAGCAGTCCTCGCCGTCGCCGGGTGTCTTGTCCGGGCAGCAGTCGCAGCCCTCTTCGGTGCTTTCCTCAGCGGAGAGGCCCTGCAGGTCGCCACCCTCCGCCGGCAGCGCCACCAGGAACACGGCGAGTAGCATCAACAGCACGTGTCGAGAAACGGCCTTCGGGCCCGTGACCGAGCGCCTCACGAGGCAGCCCGTTCGGCATAGTGCTCCGCTGCGGCGTCCAGAAGGCTGAGCACAAAGGGGTCTCGGATCGAGTAGAAGGCCAGCCGGCCCTCCATGCGGTATTCGACCAGCTTCAGCCGCCGGAGGTCACGGAGCTGGTGTGAGGTGGCCGACATGCTCAGACCGACGACATCGGCCAGCTCGCACACGCAGAGCTCGCCGGCGGTGAGCGCCCGGAGCAGGTGGACCCGTGTGGGGTGGGAGAGCACCTTGAACGCCTGGGTGACGTCTTCCAGGACCGGCTTGGCCAGCAGCGCGTGGCGTGCCCGGAGGACTCGGTCGTCGTCGACAGCTCGGACCTCACACGATCCCGCTTCGAGCGACGCCAGCATTTTGGTGGTTGATGAACGCTTGAGCACTTGTTCACATATAGTCCGACGCTCGTCGGTCGTCAAATCGAACCAGCACCCCGGCAGGCCGAAGCCTGAACCCACCCTCCGGCCCATTCTCCACGACGCCTTCGCTACCGACGTCGATCCCCGTCGCATCGACGTACTTCCGCTGGATCGTGTTCCGCAGCCGGTTGATGTTGCGTCGCACCGTGCCGACGGCCTCGGTGTTGCTCACCCCCCGCTCGAGGAGGTCGTCGAGGACCTCCTCCGGCGAGTAGGCGCAGTAGTCGTCCGGCGCCTTGTCCGCGTCGAAGTCCTCGCGCCACCGGGCGGCGAAGAAGCGCAGCACCTCCAGCAGAGTCGACGCTCCTGGCGGCACGACGACCACGTCGTCCAGCACGGCGTGGTCCTCGTGGAGCTCCAGTCGGTGCGCGCCCAGGACCCGGCTCTGCACCCGTGGCTCCGGAGCGCGAACGGGCAGCCAGGGCGGCGAGGCCGGCTCGGCGCAGACCATCGGTACGTCGGCGAGGCCGTCGAGCTGCTCGCGCAGGGCGCTCACGCCTCGGTCGACCAGGTCGTGGAGAAAGAGCCTTCGCATCCACTTGGCGTCGATGAACCGCCTGGAGAACCGTCGGTGGTCCACGACGATGTAGAGCACGGGGTTGCCGCGGGCGAAGGCGCGCTCGGCGTACCGGGTGCCGAGGCAGCGATCGAGCAGGACGACGTACACCTCGCTGGTGCCCTGGAAGAACCGCCAGACGCCTGGCGTCGGCAGGGTCGACACGGCCTTGGCCACGCGTCGGATCTGTCCCTCGACCCAGGCCATGACGCCGTCTTCGTCGATGCCGATGCGCACGCGCGGGTACGTCGTCCGACGCCGACGCAGCGGCCAGTGCGCCCGCCCGCAGCTGTCGCAGAGGACCTCACGGTCGTCCTCCTCACGCCACGGGTCGTCAGGGTGGCCCTCGCGCACCTCGATCCGGTGGTTGCAGGTCCGATCCCAGGCGTGTTCGAGGTCGAAGTCATCGCCGTGGTCCACGCACAAGATGGTGGTCGACCAGGTCAGCGAGACGAGGCCCAGGTCCTCGAGGCGGGTGAGTTCCTTCCGCTGGTCCTTGTCGGGCTCGTCGACGAGGCGCCCGCCCTCGAGGAGGGCCTCGGTGAGCGAGCGCATGCGGCGACGCGTGCTCGAGGCGCTCACCGGCCGCCCTTGCGCTCGGTGGAGCGGACGTCGAGCCCGAACTCGACGGACATGAAGTCCACGAAGCGAGCGGCCTGGTTGTTGTCCAGCCGGCTGTCGCCGAACTCGACGACGTGCGCGCCGTCTCGCTTGGGGAAGAACAGGGTCACGCGCCTGCGCTCGAAGCGGACCTTGATGCGGACAATGTCCTCGATGCTGTCGAACAGCCCGCCGATGCGTGCCTCGAAGTCGTCGATGGAGGCGATGATGTCGCCGTCGCTCTCGTTGCTGAGACGATGGGCAGCCTGTCGTCCGCTGGGTCGGTGACCGCCGCGATGAGGTTCTCGATCTGGGCTCGCTCGACCGTCGCGCCGTCGTCCACGTAGGTGCTGGGCGCGTTGAAGTAGGCCGACGCGAGCCGATCCGCGACGCGGCGGGGCTGCTCGGACGTCGTCGACGAGATCCGTACCCGCCGGCCGTCGTTGTCGAAGTGGAAGACCATCAGATCCTCCTCGTTGCCGTGTCGGATCTCCTGGCCGTCGTCACTCCAGATGTAGGCGGGACGGTGGTTCCGACGCAGGAACAGGAGGACGCCGCCGTCTCGCCGCGGCACCGTCATCTCGAACTGCAACCGTTGGTCGGCCCCGATCGGGGACCCACGAAGGGCGTCGCGTACTCGCCCCGCCGAGAGGAAGTCCTGCAAGCTCTGCCGAGGGACCGGGTGCTCCTTCGACAGCTTCATCGGCGCGGCGCCCTTGCGGTGCCACGCGTTGAGCCCGCGGACCCGGACGAGGCTGCGGGGGTTGTCGATGTAGAGCTTGAGGAGCAAGGCGAGCCGGTCGTAGTGGCCGTTGTCGAGCAGACAGTCCTCGAGGTCCTCCGCGGCGAGGGTGACCTCGGCGATGTCGACGACGGCCGCAGACAGCTTGTACGGAGCGAAGCGGCAGACCAGGATGAACTCGACGCTGGCGACGGGATCCGAGGCCACCCGCTCCTGGAGGGTGCTGACCCGGCCGTTCGTGGGCAGCCCCATGGCCAGCAGGCAGATGGTCAACGCGCGCTTGGTCTTGAGGTGCTTGGTCACCGCGTCGATACGCGCGGCCTCGTCATCCGCGAGCGCGACGGTCTCGTCGAACTTGGGCAGCCGCAGGTCCCGCTCCCAGAACAGGCGGTCGAACGGCTCGCTCTCCTCTGTCGGGAGTCCCCCGACGCTGGCCATGCTCATTGGGCACTCCTCCGGCCCGCGGTCCGGGGTCGAGGAGTTCCGACAACCCGGCCAGTCGGACGCGAACGCCGTCCGGCGCTGGACATGGAAAGAACTCCATTACTCACCGGCCGGGGGGCGATCAAGGTGTACCACGCGCCCCCGGACAGATTCTGTCCGGACAACTGCCGGTGGGGATCGGACAGCAGACCTTGCAGACTTCGCAGACCTTGGGGAGCGTTGAGGTCTGTGGCCTACGATTTAGGTTCCTACTGGAGGAACGCTCGCGGGCAGACCTCGCAGACCTCGTCTCTGCTCTCTACGCGTGAGGGGGATCTTCGCTCATCCAGGACAGTCCAGTGGAGATCCGGGGATCTCTCATGCCCGGCGGTCGCCAGGTCTACAAGGTCTGCCGATTGGTCTGGAAGGGACGTCATAGCCACATTCTCGGCAAGCGAGCAGGTCTGACCCCGAGGTCTGCCAGGTCTGCGAGGTCTGCGGCGACCTGCTGTCTCATGCGCGCGGCAGGTGTCCTACGGCAGCGGCGGCGCACCGGTGAAGCTCGAAGCGAACCGGGAGCCCGCCAACGTGCCGACCGCCAACGTCAACGCCGACCAGGTCGAGGATGCCATCATCGGCACCTCCGCAGGTCTGCGTCGCGCGATCGAGGCCACGAGGCGCGTGGCTCCGAGGGACGTCGCGGTGCTCATCCAGGGCGAGACAGGCTCCGGCAAGGAGCGCATGGCTCACCTGGTGCACCTCCGGAGTGGGCGCCCGGGCAGGTTCGTCGCGGTGAACTGCGCGGCGTTCGCCGAGGAGCTCCTCGAGGCGGAGCTCTTCGGCCACGAGAAGGGTGCCTTCACCGGGGCGGTCCGGCCGCGCCATGGGCTCTTCGAGCAGGCGTCCGGCGGCACGTTGTTCCTCGACGAGGTGGGCGAGATGTCGGCTGGCCTCCAGGCGAAGCTGCTCCGGGTCCTGCAGGAAGGCGTGCTTCGACGGGTCGGGGGAAACCAAAACATCCACGTCGACGTCCGCGTCGTGTCGGCCACGCACCGAGACCTCCGCAGTCAGGACGGCTTCCGGAGTGACCTGTACTTCCGGCTGGCGGGCTACCGCATCGTCCTTCCGCCTCTCCGGGATCGCGGTCGCGACGTCGTCCGCATCGCGCGCCACCTGCTCCTCCACGATGACGCCTTCGCCCCGCTGCCGGACGCGGGCTTCACGCGGTGGCGCCTCTGCCGGGACGCCGAGCAGGTCCTCCTCGACTACCGGTGGCCGGGCAACGTGCGCGAGCTCCGCAACGTCCTCACCCAGGTCGTCGTCGACGCCCGAGGTGCACGCATCCGGGCCAGCCACATCCGGGCGGCGCTCCCGGTGACACCCACAGCTGCGGGCGGGCACGAAGTGGACCCGGACCAGCGGATCCTCGAAGCCCTGGCCGAGCTCGGCGAGGCGAGTCGCAGGGACCTCGAGGCGGCCTTGCAGCTCTCGAAGAGCGTCCTGAACCGGCGGCTCGCTCGGCTCCGGGAGCTTGGCAAGGTCGAGTGTTTCGGCGGTGGCGCGCCGCGCTACCGGCTCCCGACCTGGCAGCCGGTGGCGCAGGACCTGGACGACCGATCGCGTGCAGCGCTCCAGCTGGTGACGGCGCGGGGCGAGGTGAGCCGGGAGGACGTGGGCAGCGCGCTCGGCGTCTCCTCCCGGACGGCGAACCGCCTGCTCGGACGGCTCGTCGATGATGGCGTGCTGGAGACGGTCCGGCGGGGGAGGGCGGTGCTCTACCGGATCGGCAGCCAGACCTGACCTGGAAGGTCGTGGCGAGGGAGAGGCGGCGCTGGTCCCGGTCCGGCGGCCACGCTAGCGACTACCCCGTGCTCCCCTTCGCCACCAGCGTCCGGCCGACCCGCCCGCCCCTCGTGACCGTCCTGCTCATCGGTGCGTGCGTGCTGGCGTTCTTCTTCGAGCTCGGCCTGCGACCGGACGAGCTCGCCTTGCTCTTCGATGCCTTCGGCATCGTCCCGCGGCGCTTTCTCGAGGCGGGCTGGGCTCACCTGCACCTGTGGCTGGTCCCGGTCTTCTCGAGCGTACTCCTCCACGGCGGCTTCGCCCACATCATCGGCAACATGGTCTTCCTATGGGTGTTCGGTGGGGCGGTGGAGTCCCGCCTCGGACACGGGCGCTACGCGTTCCTCCTGGTCCTGTCGGCGATGGGTGCGGCCTGGATGCACGTGTTCATGAACCCGCTCAGCGTGGTTCCGGCGGTAGGCGCGTCGGGCGCCGTGGCGGGGGTGCTCGGCGCGTACCTGGTGCTGTACCCGCTGTCGCGCGTCGTGCTGGTGGTGCCGGTGTTCCTGCTGCCCTTCTTCTTTGAGGTGCCGGCCCTGTTCTTCATCGGATTCTGGGTACTCCAGAACGTGGTCTCGGGCGCGGTGGACCAGTTCGTTCCCAGCGCTGCGGGGGTCGCGTGGTGGGCCCACGTGGGTGGGTACCTCTCAGGGAGCGTGTTCGTCCGCCTGCTCGTCCGGCGCGATCACTTCGGGCATCGGGCCCCGCACTACAATGACCGACGCTACCGCGTTCGGAGGCAGCGCTACTGATGGACTCGTCGTTCTTCTGGATCTTCATGATCTTCTCGATGCTTCAGCCTGTCTTGTCTCGGCGCTGGCTCGAAGCGCGGCGGCTGTCGGTGCTGAGGGCCTTCGAGCGCGAGAGGAAGTCTCGCGCCATCCTGATGATCCACCGGCAGGAGTCCATGGGATTCCTGGGTTTTCCGCTGGTTCGCTACATCAGCGTCGAGGACTCCGAGGCCGTGCTACGCGCGATCCGGCTCACCGACGACGACTGTCCGATCGATCTGGTGCTCCACACCCCCGGCGGGTTGGTGCTCGCCGCCAGCCAGATCGCCGAGGCGGTGCGTGCGCACCCCGCCAGGGTCACCGTCTACGTGCCGCATCACGCCATGAGTGGGGGCACGCTGATCGCCCTCGCGGCGGACGAGATCGTCATGGATCCCTCAGCGGTGCTCGGGCAGGTCGATCCGCAGCTGGGCGACATGCCCGCGGCTTCGCTGGTGGCCCTGGTCGAGGCCAAGCCGGTCGACCACGTCGACGATGCCACCTGGGTGAAGGCGGACATGGCGCGCAAGGCGCTGTCCCAGATCGAGGCGCAGGTGCGCCGATTGCTGGATCGCTACGCGCCCGAGACGGTGGACGGGATCGTGGACGCCCTGGCGGTGGGCAAGCACACCCACGACCACCCCTTGCGTGCCGAAGAGCTCACCGCCCTGGGCCTGCCCGTGACGACCGACTTCCCCGAGTTGCTCCACGACCTGCTGTCGATGTACGAACAGCCCAAGGGGCGGACGCCGTCCGTCGAGTATGTTCCCGAGCCCTACGGCGCCCGCCGTACGCCCTGAGAGTTCCATGTCCTATCGAGGTCGCTCCAACCCGTTGTCTCCCGGTGTCGTCGACGTCGAGACCGCCCGCCGCGCCGTCGCCCAGGTGGCACGGGAGCGTGACGCACTCGCGCAGCAGCTCCAGCGGGCCCAGACCGTCGTCGACTCGCTGAAGCGCCAGCTCGATGCGCGCACGGCCGAGAGTGCGGAGCTCGCCAGGGCGGTGCGGGCGCTGCAAGCGCGGGTGCCGGCGGCCGCCGAGGAGTTGGAGGAGGAGCGCGGCCGCACCGAGGAGGCCCACCAGCAGCTCCAGCGCCTCGCGGGGCGCCTCGAACAGGTCGAGGCGCAGCTCGGGGTCTGCACCGAGGAGCGCGATCTGGCGCTCGCAGAGCGGGACCAGGCCAGAGCAGCGCTTGCGGCGGCTCGGGCCGAGGCCCTGGAGCTGGGGAAGGCGTCGCCGGACGCGGAGCGCGCGCAGCGCCTCGCCGAGGATCTCGCGCGGGTCCGTGTCCATCAGAAAGAGGCGATCGAGCGCGGCGTTCGCGACCGCACCGATCACCTCCTCGCGGAGCTGGTGTCGGTTCGCGACTCGGTGCGCCGGGCGCTGGAGACCCTCCCCGGGTCGGCCAGCAGCTGGCACGATGGTCTGCTGGCCGTCCTGGCACGGGTGGACCACGTTCTGGAACGGGAGGGCGTGCACGTGGTCGGGCATCCGGGTGAGATCTTCGACCCCCGTGTCCACGAGGCGGTGGGGACGGCGGAGGGAGCCGAGAACGCGGTCGTGGAGACGGTGAGCAGTGGCCTGGTGCGCAGCGACGGCTCGGTGGTGGTGCCCGCCAAGGTGTTGGTGGGAGGTGGCGCTTGAGTGAGTCGCTGTACGACGCGCTCGGGGTGTCACGAACCGCCACCGACGACGAGATCAAGAAGGCCTACAAGAAGCTGGCCAGGAAGCACCATCCGGACCTGAACCCGGGAGACGCTGCCGCCGAGGAGCGATTCAAGAAGGTGAGCGCCGCCTACGACGTGCTGGGAGACCCCGAGAAGCGCACGCTCTATGACGAGTTCGGTGAGGACGCGACCCGCGTTGGCTTCGACCCCGACCAGGCGAGGGCGTACAAGCAGTGGCAGGAGCAGGCAGCGTGGCGGCCCGGCGGGCGGCGAGCGCAGTCCCACGACTTCGACGCGGACATCTTCGAGGGCCTTTTCGGCGGTCGCCGTGGCGGCCCCCGCGGAGGGCCCCGTGCGGGCCGTGACCTCCACGCCGATCTGGTCACGGACTTCCGAACGGCGGCACTCGGCGGTGTGAGGACCCTGACCTTCGGGGACGGGCAGACCATGGACGTGCGCATCCCGCCAGGCGTGGCGGACGGAGGCAGCATCCGGCTGCGGGGCAAGGGAGGGCCAGGTCGCGGCGGTGGCCCCGACGGCGACCTGATCATCACCCTGCACGTCGAGCCAGACCCGTTGTTCCGGCGAGAGGGAGACGATCTCCACCTGGACGTGCCCGTCACCGTGCCTGAAGCCGTGGCC
>CALATR010000653.1 GCA_937891875.1 uncultured Pseudomonadota bacterium
CCCGCCACGGCCTCGACCGCCTCCGGGAGGAAGGGCACCACGACCCGATCGAACACCTGCGGGGCAGGGTCGCCTCGAGCCGCTCGCGCTGCCGCCTGGGCACGGCCGGGTGGTCGTTGACGATGACGCCGCAGATGCGCTGGGCCTGGGATCGGCCTTGTACCCGTGTCTTTCGGCGGTTCAGCTGGAAGCCCTCGTCGCGGGCGATCGTCGCGACGGCCTCGACCAGGCGCTCGGCTCCCCGGCCCAGGCTGCGGTCGCCGGAGAACGCGAGGTCGTCGGCGTAGCGGGTGTAGCGGGCGCCGAAGCGGGCTCCGAGCCCCTCGAGGCGGGCGTCCATGCGCCAGGCGACCGCGTTGGCGAGGGCGGGGGAGCTCGGGGCGCCCTGGGCCAGGTGCGACCCGCGCAGGCGTGCTTCCTCCAGGAACAACGCAGGATCGGACGGATCGCGCCCCGGCCGGTCGTGGAGCACGTCGAGGGCGGTGGAGGTCACGGCGAGCCCGGCCAGGGTGCGCGCGACCGGCCGCGACAGGCCGCCCCGCCGGAACAGGCCGTAGATCCTGGCGAACCCGACGTGCCAGAACCAGCTCTGCAGGTCCAGGGTGACGACCACCTCCTGGCCGCAGTGGGGGCGCACGTGCCCCAGCAGGGATCGGCCGCGGACGAAGCCGTGGGCGGCCGAGTGGGTCGGGATGGCGCTGACGACGTCGTCGAGGAGCTTGCGCTGCAGGCGGAGCAGGCGCGGCTTGGGGATCTCGAGCAGGCGCTGGCCCACCCCCCCGCGCTTCGGCACCCACCGGGCGTGGTAGTGACGCTGGGAAGCCTCGGATCGGGCGGCCGTGCGCCCGCTGACGTCCGCGAGCCAGGCGAGGTCCTCGGCGCGCTCTCCCCACCGGCCGGCGACCGCGTCGACAGACGGCAGCACGGGCATTGGAAAGGCACCACGAACGCCGGGTTCGGGCTCGGTCGGAGGCTGGACCAGCGCATACCAGGCGCCCGGCACCGGACCGGCGCCCCTCGCCGGGCGACGGGAGCGACGGAGGCGGCGAAACACATCGAAGAGCGCGTCCTCGACGACCTCGACGTGGGGTGCTTCCCCGCGGCTCGCCACCAGCTCGGCCACCGCCTTGCGCAGGACCTCGTGCCGCTTGTGCCGGGCCAGCTCGGTGCGTGGAATGCCGAGCGCATCGGCGATCCGCCCGCGGACCGCGCTGTCGGTCCACGGTCCCCCGATCGCCGCGAGGGCCAGCTGGCTCACCAGGATCTCGAACACCGCGCCCCCGGGGAGAGTGGACGGCGCGCCCCCGACGAAGCGGGCTCGGAGCGGGCGGGCCTGCGTGCAGCGCAGCGGAGCCCGGTCCAGGCGAGGTCAGGCGTCGAAGATCCCCGGGGAAGCCCCGGAGTGGTGCAAGCACCGGCTCGGGTGCGCGCCGTCCACACTCAGTCTACCGCCACACCAGCTCGAGCCGCCCCTGCCTTGCTCGCCACCCAGGGCGGGATCCCCTGGTCTCGGGCTGGCGGATCTGCTGGTGCCAGGTGTCAGGTTCACGGGCTGGGTCTCTTGGCCTCGCAGGGCCCTTCCCGGTCCGCGGGACGGGAGGGCGGCGATGAGGGACGTGGAGGAGGCACTCGTGGCGGGAGGCGTGGGTTGCGGATGCTACGGGTAGGAACGGGCTTTGACACGGAGATTTCGGAGGACACAGAGTTCACGGAGAGGGGAGTGGCGGGGCTCGGACTCACGGGGTCAGGACGTGAGGGGTTGGACTTCCACGCGGCAGGATGCAACCCCTCTCGTCCTGACCCCCGGTGTA
>CALATR010000654.1 GCA_937891875.1 uncultured Pseudomonadota bacterium
CCCCGACCAGCTGGACCTCGACAACCGCGCGGAAGACACGAAGAGCACGCCGCCGACGGCACCGCCGGACCTGGCGATGGAGCCCGAGTCGGACGACACCGACGCCGCGCCGGACCCCGCGGAGGGCGAGCCCCCCGCAGACACACCCCCTTCCCCCTGAAACCTCGGCGCCTGCGGTGCAGGAGACACCCGAAGTGTCCCCACCGCACGGGTCGAGAAGGAGTCCTCCATGAAGCTCACCGGACGCATCCTCCACCTGCTGGATGATCCCAGCGCCCTGCGCGCCCAGATCGAGGGCACAGACCTCGAGCCCCAAGGCCGCGAGTACGTCTACGGCGTCAACACCGACGCGATCATCTCCGGCCGCGCCTGCACCTACGGCTACACCGGCGACATCCTCGGCCCGTACTTCCTGGAGGACTTCCGGGACGCCGTGAACAAGGACGACATCAAGAACGGCGGCTTCCAGGTGGTCGTGGGCGGACACGCCTACGGCTCGGGCAGCTCGCGGGAGGTCGCGGTGGTCGCCCACCAGGGTGCTGGCATCGACCTGGTCGTGGCCGACAGCTTCCAGCGGATCTTCCAGGAGAACATGGTCTACAGCGGCATGCCCTTCACCACCGACCGGGGGGTGCTGGAGCGGCTGAAGGCCGGAGAGGAGATCGACGTCACGTCGTTCTTCGAGGATCTCCCTCCCTTCTTCCGCGAGGTCGCCACCCATGGCGGCCTGCTGCCGTACGGCACCAAGCTGCTCGCCGGCGAGGTGAAGCCCACCTACGCGACCGACCGCGCCGCGCGGCCCATGAACATCGCCGAGAAGATCATCGCCCGAAACACCTGGACCGGCCCGGACAGCCCCGACGGCGTGGGCCAGGTCGAGCCCGGCGATCAGGTGCTCGTACGCACCGCCTTCCGCGGCATGCACGAGTACACGACCGGCATGGTGGTCGATCTGTACCGCCAGGAGTGGGGCGACGAGCCCATGTACCGGCCGGAGATGGTCGCCGCGTTCGAGGACCACTTCGTGCTGATCTCCCACGACGCCGTGCAGGACGCGGTCAAGCGGGTGCGCCTGGCCCCGGCGATGCGGCTGACCGAAGAGATGGTCGAGGCGGCGGAGAAGAACGGCATCCGCGTGCATGGTCCCGGCCGCCAGTACCCGCCCGGCGTCTGCCACCGGGTCGTGGTCGAGGACTACGCGCTGCCCGGCGAGATCATCGTGCTGACCGACTCACACAGCCCGACCGCAGGCGTGATGAACGCCTTCGCGTTCGGCGTGGGCAGCACTGCGATGTCCTTCGCCCTGCGCACCGGACTCATCCCGGTCACTGTGCCCAAGGTCGTGCGGGTCGAGGTGCACGGCGACCCCGGCGACGTGCTGTCCCCGAAGGACCTCATCCTGCACCTGATCGGCGACCCCTTCTTCCGCGAGGAGCACTGGCGGGAGAGCCCGACCGACACCTGCATCATCGAGTTCGGCGGGCCGGCCCTGCGCCACTGGAACGTCGACGAGCTGTCCGTGCTCACCAACATGACGGTCGAGGGCGGCCTGATGACCGGCGTCGTCGAGCCCTGCGAGCCGATCGCCGACTTCCTCCGTGACAAGCGCGGTCTCACCGAGCCGCCCGACATGGTCAGCGCCGATCCGGGCGCCAGCTACGCCAAGGTCATCCAGGTCGACCTGGCCGAGGTGCCGATCACCGTCGCCACCCCCGGTGACTCCCGCAACCGCGCCCCCCTCGCGTCCCACGGCGACGTCGCCATCCAGAACGTGGTCATCGCGTCGTGCACCGGCGGCTCCCTCGCCGACCTGCGCGCCGCCGCGAAGGTCCTGCGCGCCCGCTCCCTCGCCGACGGCGTGCGCCTCACCGTCACCCCGAGCTCGACCGACGTGGCCGCCGACGCCGAGCAGGAAGGTCTGCTCGACCTCTTCCGCGAGCTGGGTGCCGTCGTGACCCCGCCGGGGTGCGGCAGCTGCATCGGCAACGGACCGGGCATCCCCAACGAGGGCGAGGTCACGGCGAGCACGACCAACCGCAACTTCGCCCGGCGCATGGGCGCTCCGGGCGACGTGTACCTGGTGAGCCCCGCGGTGGCGGCGGCGAGTGCGGTCACCGGCCGCCTCACCGACCCCCGCGAGCTGTCCTGATCCGGTACTGCACCCCTCCGCCGAGAGATCGGACCAAGTTCTGCTTTCGTCGGATTGCTGCAAGAGGTAACAGGGGCCCCCGCCGGGCCGCGCGACCACGCGCGGCCCGCTAACGACAGGGCGTCGCGACGGAGGTCCGTCGCCAAGCCCCGCCACGGAGGTCCCCATGTCCGAAGCCCAGACCGAGTCCGCGCCCCAGGCCGAGCAGGGCAAGCCCCAGCTTCCCGCCGGCTACGCCAGCCACTACGTCGCCAAGAAGGCGATGTTCGCGTTGCTCGGCAACTCCTTCCGCATCGAGGATCCCAGCGGCTCGCTGCAGTTCTTCGTCAAGCAGAAGGCGTTCAAGCTCAAGGAGGACATCCGCGTCTTCGCCGACGAGAAGCAGTCCGAGGAGCGCCTGACCATCAAGGCCCGCAGCTGGGGTGACTTCTCCGGCACCTACGACATCACCGACGCCACAACTGGCGAGGGCGTGGGGGCTGCCAAGCGCAAGGGCCTCGCGTCGGCCTTCCTGAAGGACCACTGGCTGCTGCTCAACGAGGAAGGCGACCAGATCGGGGAGGTCATCGAGCTGGGTGGCGCCCTGGCCACCGCCCGCAAGTTCGTGAAGCTCCTGCAGTGGATTCCGCAGAAGTACGTGGTCAAGCTCGACGACAAGGAGGTCGGCCAGATCAAGCAGCGGTTCAACCCGTTCCAGCTGGCCTACGACTGCCAGTTCGGCAGCGGCGACCTGGACCCGCGCCTCGGCGTCGGCATGGTCGTGCTCCTGCTGGCCATCGAGGGCCGCGAGAAGAGCTGATCAGGGCCAGTCGACGAGCAGCCGGAAGCGCTGCTCGTCGGCTCCGATCGCTACCGCCCGAGCTTCAGCGTGTGCTCGAACAGCAGCTTGCCGTCGCGATCGTAGAAGCGGCCGAGGGCCTTGTCCGCCGAGACCTCCATCCACAGGAAGCCCTCGGAGGCGTCCGTCTCGAAGAAGGTCAGGTTGCCCCTGCCTTCCAGGTCAGTCGTCTTGGCGGCGGCACCGCTGACCAGGAACTCGGTCTCGCAGTCCTCGCCCTCGCCCAGCCACTGCAGGTTGTGGTCGTGGCCGGAGATGTAGATGTCGACCTTGCCGCAGACGTGGTCGTCCATGAACTCCTTCACGGTCTTGCCGCTGACGATCGGCAGGCCGCTGATCCCCTCGTACTTCCCGGCGTTTCCGTGCTTGCCGTTGCTGATGTACGGGTGGTGGCCGAAGGCGATGCTGACCGGACGGGTCGTGCGCGCCAGCTCGGCGTCCAGCCAGGCACCCTGCTTGTCCAGGTCGACGTCGAACATCATCGCGTTGCTGTCGAGGCCCAGCAGGATCACGTCCCGCTCGGACGGCGACACGCTGTAGTAGCGGGCGGGCATGGTGAACTTGTCGCTGCGGCCGGACAGCGAGTAGTCGACCTGGATGTCGCCGCGCCAGAACTCGAAGCCCGCGCCGCCGAAGCCGCCGTTGTCGTGGTTGCCGAGCACGACGTAGAACAGGAAGTCGAGGTCCTCGTAGGGCAGCTCGAACTTGTCCTGCCACTGGGGGTCATCGAGGCCGTCCACGCCATCGTCGTAGAAGTTGTCGCCCAGGTAGAGCGCCGCGTCGCAGCCGTCGCGATCGCAGATGGTCTTCACCGCGTCGGCCACCGCGTACTGGGCCGGGTTGCCCTCACCGCCGTCGCCCAGCGCCACGAAGCGGTAGGGCGGCGGGCCGGGGTCCTCGGTGTCGGTGTCGGTGTCGGTGTCGGTGTCCGTGTCGCTGTCCGAGTCGGAGTCCGTGTCCGTGTCCGTGTCCGTGTCCGTGTCGACGATGTCGGTGTCGTCGGAGCCGCTGTCCACCGGGACCGGGTCGGGGCAGGCCGCTGCGAGGAGCAGGAGCGGGAGCAAGCGCACAGAACACCTCCGGGTGCCGCGCCCGGTAGCCCGGGTCTGCGGCGGGATCCAGGGGCGCGACGATCTGCCCGGGGACCGGCACGGACGTACCCTGCCGCTCCCACCGCGCTAGGACAGCCGCCCGGAGGTGATCGTGGCGCTCGCAGTGGCGACCTGGAACGTGAACAGCCTGCGGGTCCGGCTGGACCACGTGGTGGCCTGGACCCGCGACAACCCCGACGTCGACGTGCTCTGCCTGCAGGAGACCAAGGTCGAGGACCACAAGTTCCCCCACGAGGAGCTGCAGGCCGCCGGCTGGACCCACCGGGAGATCTGGGGCCAGAAGACCTACAACGGCGTCGCCCTGCTCTCGCGCCACCCCATCACCGATCCCATCACCGGCTTTGTCACCGGCGAGCCCGACGACCAGGCGCGCATCGTCCGCGGCACGGTCCAGGGGGTGCGCATCTTCGGCTGCTACGTGCCCAACGGCAACAAGGTCGGCAGCCCGAAGTTCAGGTACAAGCTGGCCTGGCTCCGACACCTCCGCGCCGAGCTGGACCACGAGGGCAGCCCCGACCAGGAGCTGCTGGTCTGCGGCGACTTCAACATCGCTCCCGCCGACGAGGATACCTGGGACCCCTGGGAGGCCGAGAACGAGATCCTCTTCCACCCGCTGGAGCACCAGACCCTGCAGAAGGTGACCGACTGGGGCCTGGTCGACGCCCTGCGCCAGGTCCACCCCCACGGTCAGCACTTCAGCTGGTGGGACTACCGGGGCGGCGGCTTCCGCCGGAACATGGGCTTCCGCATCGACCACCTGTGGATCACGAAGTCCCTGGCCACCCGCCTGGAAGACGTGAAGACCCACCGGGACATGCGCGGCCTCGACCAGCCCAGCGATCACGTGCCCGTGGTCGCCCACTTCCGCTGAGCCCGGCGAGCCCGTGCCCTACGTGACTGTCGGTCCCCTGCCCCCCTGGATGCCCGTCGATCGCCTGCTGGGCGAGGGCTGGCGGGTCTCCGTCGACGGGGTCACCGTCTCCGCCGAGCGTGAGCTGGACCGGGAGGCGGCGGCAGACGTGCTGGCCCGGCTCCGGGGACTCGCGTTCGGGGGGCTGGACCTGCAGATCCGCGTGCGACCTCCGCTGAAGCGACCGCAGGTCCGGGCGGGTCGGACCCGGGAGGCGCGCGCCCGGCGGGACACCTCGCCCGGCTTTGTGCACCGGGGGACACGACTCGACGAAGAGGGGCGTCTCTCCTTGACTCCCGAGGCTCTGGCCCTGCGGATCGGCGAAGCGTCCGCGGGCCGGCGGGTCCTCGACCTGACCTGCGGGGCGGGGGGCAACGCCATCGGCTTCGCCCGCGCCGGGTGCACGGTGATTGCGGTGGAGCGCGACCGCGAGCGCCTCGAGGACGCCCGCCACAACGCGCGGCTCTACGAGGTCGCCGACCGGATCACCTTCGTGCACGGCGACGCGCGGGAGCAGGTCGATCAGCACGATGTGGACGTGATCTTCATCGATCCGCCCTGGGGCGGCTACGACCACCGCGTGGCCGTGCTCGACGATCTGCCGCTGCTGGCCGAGCTCCTCCCGAGGCTGCCCCCCGGGCCGGCCCTGCAGCTGAAGCTGCCCCCGTCCTTCGACCCCGCCACCCTGCCCTTCCCGGTCCGCGTCGAGCCCCTCTTCGGCGAGGCCGGCGGCGACTGGCACCGGGTGAAGTGCCTGTGGGTACACCGCATCGCATAGGCTGTCGCCCATGACCGACCGGGCAGGACCGAGGCGGAGGAGCGGCTGGGGGGGGGCGGCGGTGCTGCTCGGCTGCCTGCTGGTCGCCGGGTGGTGGAGCCTGCCTCCCGCGGTCGTGCCCGCGTCCGCGCCGGACGACGCGGCCAGCGCCGAGCGTGCCGTCTCCGTGCTCGACGACGTCATCGGTGATGTGGGGCCGCACCCGGTGGGCACCCCCGCCGCCCGCACGGTCGAGGCGCGCGTGGTCGCTCGCCTGCGCGCCCTCGGCCTGCACCCGATCGTCGAGCCCCAGGTGCGCTGCGTCGGCACCACCTGCACCCGCGTGCGCAACGTGATCGCCCGGATCCCCGGGTTCGACCGAGACGCCGAGCCGATCGGCCTCATGGCGCACTACGACTCGGTGGTGGCCGGGCCAGGCTACGGCGACGACGGCTCTGGCGTGGCCACCCTCCTGGAGATCACCCGCGTCCTGCGCGCGGGCCCACCCCGGCGTCGCGACGTGGTGGTCATCTTCAACGAGGGCGAAGAAGCGGGACTCTGGGGCGCCCAGGCGCTGGTCCGCACCCCGCTCGGCGAGTCACTGGGAGTCGTCGTCAACGTCGAGGCCCGCGGCACCGCCGGGCGGTCGTACCTGTTCGAGATTGCAGGTGACAGCGGGCTCATCGCCGAGCCCTACGCGGCGACCGCCCGCGCCCCGGCCGGCTCCTCGCTCTACGTCGCGATCTACCGCCTGCTGCCCAACAACACCGACGTCACGGTGCTGGCCGACAACGGAATCCCAGCCGCAAACCTGGCCTTCCTCGACAACGGCCACCTCTACCACACCCCGCTCGACGACCGCGCCCACCTGGACTCCCGCAGCGTGCAGCACCACCTCGAGCAGGCGCTGGGCCTGCTGGACGGCCTGCACCGGGCCGATCTCGGCCGCAGCGCGACCCACGAGGTGTTCTTCGACCTGCTCGGCCTCGTGGTGGTGCGCTGGCCGATGATGTGGACGCTGCCCATCACCCTGGGCACCCTGGCGGCGCTGGTCCTCGCCGCGGGTCTGGCCCTGCGTCGGGTGCGGTGGTGGCACCCGCTGGCCGCGCTGGCCGTCGTCGTCGCGTTCGTGGTGGTCACCGTCGGGCTCGGCTGGGGGACCGACCGGCTGGTGGACGCACTCGGTGGGTCCGCACGCCACGCGCCGGGCCTCGCCACCGGTGGGCACTGGCTGGCCGGGTTCGCGGGAGTCGTGGGCCTGGGTGCGCTCGGCGCCGGGTTGGCGAGGGAGTCGCTGTGGATCGCGCTGGGGGTGCTGTGGGGCGGCCTCACCCTCGGACTCGCCGTGTACCTGCCCGAGGGCGTGTTCCTCGGCCTGCTGCCCGCCTGGGGCGCGACCATGGCCCTCGCGGTGCGAGGACTGACCCGCGATCCCGTCGCCACCGGGATCGGCGACCTCCTGGGCGCGCTGCCGCTGGTCGCGTGGCTGCACCTGGCCCTGGGTCTGCCCACCGCGCTGGGCGTGCTGGCGCCCGTGGTCGCGGGCGGGGTCGCTGTCGCCCTGGTCGGCTTTCTTCCCTGGTTCTCCGCGTGTCGCGCGCCTCGGGACGGGCCCGGCCTGACCGTGCTCGTCCTCCTCGCCGTGCTCGCCACGGGGCTGCGCTTCGCGTCCTACGCGCCGTGGGGTCCCACCGAGTCCCGCCCCGACGGGATCATGGCCGAGCTGTCGTATGTCCATCCGTCCGACGATCCGCTCGTCGCGAACACCACCTGGCCCACGCCCGGCCCGGCGCCCGAGTGGCCCGGCTCCGCGCCCACCGCGGAGGTCGAACCGCCGGGGATCGCCGTCGAACGCCGAGGAGACCGCATCCGGGTCACGGTCTACCCCCACCAGCTCGGCGTCCCGTACCGGATGGATGTGCAGCTGTTCGGCGGCGGCGTCCGGATGGAGGGCCAGCCCACCGGCGGCCGGGTCAGCTGGCTCGGCAACCCGCCCAACGGCCTGCGCGTCGAGCTCGACGATCAACCCGAGCCGCTCGATCTGTTCGTCCGCTCCCTGACCGTCACCCCCCCGCCGGGCGCGCCCGAGCTGCCCGCCGGCTACGTGCCGATCCACCGCGGGGTCAGCTACCGCGCAGAGTGGCGGCGGCTGATCTCCCCGGATCACCAGACGCCGTAGCTCCCGGTCGGCTTGCCGGTCTTCACGTCGATCGCCTCGAGGTAGGTCCAGTGGGCGACGTAGATCCGCTCGCCGCGGGAGCCGACGTGCTCGATCTGATGCTCGGGGTGTGGGATCGCGACGTCCCAGAGCACCGCCCCGGTGGAGCGGTCGAAGGCCTGCAGGCGGTTCTGGCCCAGGCGCAGGCGGTAGGGCACGACGGCCAACGTCTCGCCCTGGAGGATGACGTCCGACAGCGCCTCGGCCATGGGGGCGAAGGGGTCCGCCGGGAAGAGGGCCCGGTGCCAGATCAGCCGCTCGCCCTTGACCGCGCCGATGTGGGGAACCGGCGTTCCCGGCGACTTGTGGAGCAGGGCGACCCCGTTGCCAGAAGGCGCCAGGCGCACCCGGTCGACGGCGATGCCCGAGCCCATGCCCTCCAGCTTCTGGGCGTCCAGGTCCGGAAAGGCCGGATCGAGCTCCATCTCCGGCATCTCGGGCACCTGGTCGGGCAGGTCCCCACACGCCTCCGGCAGGCTGGCGACCGCCTCGGCCGCTCCGGTCCGGGGGGTGATCTTCTGGTGGCTGCCGTCGACGACCCGGACCCAGGCCTTGCCCTCGTGCAGGCACAGGCCGCCGGGCACGTCGGAGAGCTGGACCGTCCAGCGGACGGCCCCGTCCTTGGGGTCGATGCCGCGGACGACGCGGTTGGCCTGGGTGACGAGGATCAGCCCGTCGGCGGTGCGCAGGTGGGTGTAGATGTGGACGGGGTCGACCATGGCGTCGCCGAGGCCGGGCACCCGCCAGCGCTCGGCGAGGGTGTCGGGGTCGAGGCCGACCAGGGACACGGGCATCTGGGTGGCGTCGGTGACGTTGAGCGAGCGCATCAGCCCGACCACGACCGGCAGCGACTCGTCGACCAGCGGAGGTGAGGAGCCGACGAACTGCTCGTGCACGTTTGGATCGGCGTCGCCGACGACCACGTTGCCGGTGGTGAGGTCGACGGTCACGGCATCCGGCCCGTCGATCGGCTCGCCCAGGGGGTCGCCGAACGGGTCGTCGGTGCTGTCCTCGATGGGCTCCTCGTCCGCGTCCTGGGCCCGCGCGAGGGTCGCTCCGAGCCCGACGATCGCGATCCAGACGATGCCGCGTGCGCGCATGCGACCTCCCCGCCACCCCTAACCCCCGACACGCCGTGCACCTGCCCGGGAACCGCTGGGTCAGGCGGATGTCAACGCAGGTCACACAATGATGAAGGCGACCGGGAGTCGCCTTCGAACGCCGACGCTCGGCCGGATGCACGCGTCCGGACGGCCGAGGTGCGCCCCGCCCTGGAGGTCCGATGTCCCGTCACTGGCTGCTCGCTCTCGCCCTGCTCGTGGCCGCGCCCGCGATGGCCCGCCCGCGCACGATGCCCGCCGATCCCCCCGATGCGTCCGACGTGGCCCAGGCCCAGCGCCGCCGCAGTATCGACATGCTGGAAGAGCTGCTCCGGGAGACCGAGGGCGAGAAGCAGGGCGCGATGCTGCACCGCCTGGCCGAGCTCTACGCTGAGGCGGCCCGCGTCGAGAACATCGCCGCCCGGGACGCCTGGATCGCCGCGTGCGACGCCGATCCCGACCACTGCCCCGCCGATCCCGACCTCGCGGCGTACCACCGCGACCACGACCGGTCGATCGCCCTGTACCGCCAGCTCCTGCGCGCCTGGCCCCACTACGAGCGCATCGACGAGGCGCGGTTCTCCCTCGCCCTGGCCTTCCTCGAGCGCGAGGAGGTCGACGCCGCCGGCGATCAGCTGCGTCAGTACGTCCGCCTGCACCCGGACGGCGCCCACGCCCACCTGGCCTGGCTGCAGCTGGGCGAGCTGGAGCTGGAGGCCGGACGCGCGTTCCAGGCTGCCAACGCCTTCCGCAAGTCTGCCGGGTTCAAGGACGGCGAGTACCGCGCCACCGCCGAGCACCGGCTGGGCTGGGCACTGAAGAACCTGGGCGAGGATGCGGACGCCCTGCAGGCGCTGCGCCGGGCGGTGATGCTGGCCCAGCAGGCAGGTGACATCGCCCTTCTCGACGAGGGGCGGCGGGACCTGGTGCGCTTCGCGGTCGAGGCGGGCACGCTGCAGGAGGTCGAGGATCTGCTGGGCACCGGCGAGTCCCGGGTGAAGGCGCTGACCCTGGCTGCCCAGCGCCACGCGGAGCAGGGCGAGGTGGACGCGGCGATCACCGTCTGGAAGCGGGTCATCACCGAGGCGCCGACCCACCCGGAGCGGCCGGTGGCCCTGGAGGCGGTGACCCGGGAGCTGCGATCGGCCGGGCGCTACCCGGAGGCGATCGCCGCGGCGCGGCGCCTGGTGGACGAGCACAGCCTGGGCTCGAGCTGGGGCCGGGCGAACGCGTCCCAGCCGGACCGCATCCTGGAGGCGCGGGCCGCGGCCGATCGGGAGCTGCGCCGTATCGCGACCGCCGCCCACACAGAAGCACGCAAGCTGCGGGCGCGACCGGGGGGCGCCGAGGCGGCCAGCGCGGCAGGACAGGCGTACCAGGCGTGGATCGACGCGTTCTCGCAGGACGACCCACCCCGGTCGGCGGAGGTGCACCGCGCCTACGGCGAGCTGCTGTACGAGCGCCAGGCGTGGGACAAGGCCTTCGCCGAGTACGAGGCGGTGTGGACGATCGCCCCGGGCACGCCGGGGGCGAAGCAGGCCGCGGTCGACGCGCTGCACGCCGCCGACCGCCTGCTGGAGGCCCACCCCCCACCCGCCCCGCCGACCGGGGAGGCCCTGCACACGGCCCCGCCTCGGCCGCTGACCGAGCACGAGCAGCGCCTGCTCCGCGCAGCAGACGCCGCCCTGCGCGAGGGCACCGACAAGGAGGCCGCCGTCGTGTACCGCTCGGCCTACGTGCTCTACCGGGCGATGCACTTCGAGGACGCCGCCACGCGCTTCCGTCGGGTCATCGCGCTCGAGCCCCGCTCCGAGGACGCCGAGCGCGCCGCGCACCTCATCGCCGACATGCTCGCCGTGCGGGAGTCCTGGGACGCGCTCGCCGAGAACGCCAGGTTCTACGCTGAACAGGACGGGCTCGGCTCCCCAGCCTTCCGCCAGAAGATGGCCGCCCTCGCCCGCAAGGCCGAGCTCAAGCAGGTCGAGGCCCGCCTCGCAGCCGACGGGGATCGGGCGCGCGCCGCCCACGACACCCTGGCCTGGGTCGACCGCCACGACGAGGACGGCGAGCCCGAGGTGATCTCGGTCGCCCTGCGCGACGCCGCCGCCCACTACGAGGCCAGCGGCGATCCCCTCGCCGCGGCCCGCGCCCGGGAGCGCTTCCTCGCCCACCCGGCCCTGCAGGACGATCCCAAGCGCCAGGCCCAGTGGCTCGCCCTCGGCGACGATCACGAGCGCCTCGCGCGCTGGGCCGACGCCGCCGCCTCCTACGGAAACGCCGTCGCACTGGGCGGGGACGATCCCCGCCTGGTCGAGGCCGCCTGGCGCCAGGGACTGCTGGTGGAAGCGCTGGGTGACCCGTCCGCGATCGACGCGCTCGACGCCTTCATCGCCCGCTCGGACGACGCCGCTCGCACCGCCGACGCGCGGCTGCGCCAGGCCCGCCTCGCCGCCACCCCCGATCGCTGGCAGACCCTGCTCGACGACGCGCAGCTCCCGCTCCCCATCCGCCTCGAGGCCGCCCTCGCCCTGCATGGGTCTGCCCGCCCGGGCGCGCTGCAGGAGGGGCTGGCGCTCCTGCCTGATGCCATCCCCGACGACCTCGCCGATCTGGCGGGGGCCCTGCGTTTCCGGTCCACCGACGCCGACTTCGAGGCGTTCACGCGCAGCCGCCTGACCGCGCGACCAGAGGCCTCACCGACCACCCAGACCCGCCACATCGCCCGCCAGCTGGCCGCGCTCCAGACCGACAGCCGCGCGCTGAACGAGGCGCTCACCCAGGTGGTCGCGACCCGGAGCGGGCGCTGGGGACTGGCGGCCGCGGTGCGCCTGGGTGCGGTGCAGGAGGCCTGGGCCACGCTGCTCGACGAGAGTCCGCGTCCGACCCACCTCACCGAGTCCCAGCTGGCCGTCTACGAGCAGGAGCTCGCCGATCGGATCTGGATGCGCCGCAACGCCGCCCGCCAGCACTACGCCGCCGCGATCGAGCGCGCGTACGCCTTGAACCTCTACACCGAGGACACCGCCCGGGCGCGCGCCCGCCTCGCCGAGATCGATCCGGACGACTGGCCCGTCCAGCACGAGGTCATCGACGCAGACTGGCAGGTCACCACCCACCGCGAGCCGGCGACGTACGAGGCGTCGTTCGACTAGAGAGCTGACCAAGAGTCCTCATGCGGCCTTGCTGATGAGGCCGTTTAGGACGTGCAAGTTCACGACTACGGCGCAGCAGGTCGTGTGGAACTGGACCTTCTCCTTCCCACGGTAACGGGCCTTCGTGCCCTGGATTGCCCCGAGGCGTGCCAGTCCGTGCTCGACGTCGACTCTCGAACGCCTCGCGGCGCGTCCCTCCGGCGTGCTGAGCTCGGTCGCCCATTGCTGGTGGAGCCCCTCGTGCGGGTGCAGGACGATCACCTTCTGGCTGTGCTTCGGCAGGCACGTGGCCATCAATGGGCATTCTCGACAAAGTGAACGCTTGAAGGAGGCCGAAGACTTCGACTTCCCGTGGCTCACGACCGCAGTGTGGCCGGCGGGACATCGGACCTGTCCTGCCTCCACATCGATGTCGAAGTCCGCCTTTCCCAGTCGACCGTTCGCCCTCGGCGGCGTTGGAGGCTTGGAGATCAGCCGCATGCCCCGTTCCCGTCGTTCGTGCAGCGCCTCCGACGGCAGGTACCCTCGGTCGTGGTGGACCTCGGTAACCTCGAAGCCAGCGGCCTCGACTGCCTCCAGTAGGGGCTGCGCTGCGGCGTGTTCCTGCTCGTTCGCAGGTCGGACCTCCACGCCGATGAAGAGTCCGGGGATGTCTGCATCTGTGGCGATGTTCCTCTTATAACCTGCGAAGAGCTTGGTCTTGCTCTTCCGGCCGTGCCGCATGTCGGGGTCGGAGAGACTGATCTGGCGGTCCCCGCCGCCGGTGCAGATACGTCTGGCGCCGGGCGATGGATCTTCGGGGTCCGGTTCGGTGTCCTGCCTGATGAGCTTCTCGACGACGGCCACGGACTCCGACACCGGCGGCGTGGTCACCGCTTCGGGCTCGAGGTGGGTCTCAAGCCAATCGCGCAGTCGGATGAACTGCTCGATCAGGGTGTTCAGAGCTTGATTCCTCGCATCCGGGAGCCGCCAGTCGACATCCAGCGCCGCCTTCACGGAGCTGGCAGACACGACTTGCAGGTCGAGTTCCTCCGCGAGATCTGCCGATGTTCGCCCACTTGCTTGGGCGACAGCCTCGGCGACCTTCACGATGGCACGCCCGATCAGGTTGAAGGTGTCTTCAACGCGGCCGGCGCCGACAAGTGGGCTGGAATCGATCATCATGCGCATTCGCGCATGACTGAAGCCCTTCGTCTCTCGCGCCAATCGAACCAGCTTGTCGAGCATGAAGTCCATGAGTCCGTGTTCACGCGCCCGCTCGCGGAAGTGGAAGACGGTGCCCTGGCTGAACGCCACCTCGCCGACGTCCGAGTCGAGGAGGTCAAGGACCATCTTCCAGCGGAAGTCCACCGCTGTGAGCGTCGGCACCTCGTGATCCGCCGCGCCGGTGAGCACTTGCAGGATGAGAGCGAGCGCGAGCCTCTCG
>CALATR010000655.1 GCA_937891875.1 uncultured Pseudomonadota bacterium
GCTGGCTCAAGTGTCACTACCCGGCGGCGTTCACCGCCTCGCTCATCAACAGCCACCCCATGGGCTTCTACAGCCCACGGGCGCTGCTGGCGGATGCGCAGCGCCACGGCATCGAGGTGCGGCCGGTATGCGTCGTCGAGAGCCGCTGGGACTGCACCCTGGAGCCGACGGCGGAGGGGGAGCGGGCGATCCGCTGCGGGCTGCGGCTGGTGAAGGGGCTCGGCGAGGAGGAGGGCGAGGCTATCGAACGAGCCAGGAGCGAGGAGGCATTTCGCGATCTTCCGGACCTCGCCCGGCGGACCAGGCTGGACCGTAGAGCGCTCGAGGCGCTGGCCGAGGCGGACGCGTTCCGGGCCTTCGGGCTGTCCCGTCGCCAGGCGGCCTGGGTGCTTCAGGGTCTGTGGACGGAGCTGCCGCTGTTCGCGGGCCTCGCGCGCCAGGAGCCGACGCCCAGGTTGCCGAAGGAGACCGCGGTCGAGGCGATCGAAGCGGCCTACCGGCGGGTCGGCCTCTCGGTCGACACCCACCCCATGCAGCTGATCCGCCCCCAGCTGGCCGGGGTTCCCGCCCTGGACGTGCTCGCCACCCTGCCCACGGACAGCCGGGTGCGGATCGCTGGCCTCGTGGCCAACCGACAGCGCCCGGGCACCGCCAAGGGGGTCGTGTTCATGACGCTCGAGGACGAGACCGCACTGGTCAACCTGGTCGTCTGGCCCAAGACCTGGGCCCGGTACCGGAGGATTGCGCGAGGGAGCGCCCTGCTCGGTGTGGATGGGCGACTGCAGCGCCAGGACGAAGCCATGAGCGTACTGGTCGAGCGCTTCTGGCCGATCCCCGAGGATGCTCTTGGCATACCGAACCAATCTCGTGACTTCAGATAGCGGCGCTGGCTTCGAATCGAGACCCGCGGCCCGTACAATGAAGGGTGCGGAGGGTGCATGGACAGGAAGCTGTGGGTGCTGCTGGTGGTGCTCGGCGCCTGCGACGAGCCGGCGCCCGAGGAGATCATCACGGAGCCGCTGACTCGGGAGAGCGCGCCGCCCGAGGTCGGCATGGACGTCGAGGACGAGGCGGACTGGGTCACGCCCGGGCTGATCAGCGGCTTCGTTGCCGACGCGGACCAGGCGGCGTCGACGGTGCCGATCCGGCTCGAGTCAGCGATCGACGGCGTGCTCTACGAGGGAAACGCGGACGGCGACGGCAGCTGGCACTGGCAGGGCGAGCTCACGCTGGGAGAGAACCCGCTGCGACTGAGTGCGGTCGACCGCGAGGGCAACGAGAGCAGCCGGACCGTCCTGCTCAACGTTCGCAGGAATGCAGTTCCGGACTGTCGGATCGTCAGGCCGGTCCCGGGCGCGGTCGTGCGCGTGGGGGAGGACGTCCGCTTCACGGCCGAGGTGTTCGATGCGGACGGGGACCCGCTCAACGTGCTGTGGCGCTCCGACCTGGACGGCGCCCTGGCCATCGGGGAGAGCTTCCTGCGGCGGCTCCGCGTCGCGGGCGAGCACCGGATCAGCCTGGAGGTCCGAGACGAGATCGGTCCGCCTTGTACCGACGAGATCACGATCCTGGCCACGGATTGACGGGACGGAGTGCGCCTGCGCGGGTATACTCCGCGGCGCTCGGTCGCTCCGGGCACGGGCCAGAGCTGAGGAGTTCCATGTACCGCCTTGCCGCCATCGTCCTGTCGCTGGGTGTCCTCGCTGGCTGTGCGGGCGACGACGAGCCCATCTCCAGCGCCGAGTCCGACCCGACCCGTGACTTCGAGGTCACCCTGTCCGACACCGACACCGACTGGCCGATCGTCCGCGACACCGATGTGGACACCTCGGACACGGACGGCGGCGACACGGACACGGACGGCGGCGACACGGACACCGACGCCGGCTGAGCGCGAGGTCCGCGGGACCACCCCGCGAGAGTGCGCTCCGGTTCGAGATGATCCGAGTTTTCCACAGCATGAGGACTGCGGGCTTTTTCTGCAGTCCCGGTGCGCTCTCGCGTGCGGTGGTCGCTCACAGGGGTGGCCTGGATCGCGATCAGCGGACAATGCTGACTTTCAGAGTACCGCCGGATGTTGTCCACAGCTTCGATCGCGTGATGGTGCCGATCGTGTCGAGAACATCGTGTTTGACGGCCTGATCGACGAGAGGTACAACCTGGGTGTCGGTACCCCCCTGCCGGCAATCCCCCCCCAGCCTCGGCTGGACCCCTCCCCAATGGTCCGCGTTTTCCCCGAACGATGGGCCAACCCCTGTCCCTGTCACGTCATCCGGAGTCTTCTCTCCGCATCCCTCCCGCCGATCCTCCCGTGGTCGGCACACCGCCAACGCCCTCGCAATCTCTCCTCGGTGGTGCGTGCGGTCGAAAGGGCTCCGGGTGACGTGCTGGGGGACCGAGTGGCTCGCTTGGGGGCGAGATGAACAAGCGCACCCGACGGATGCTGATCGTCGGAGGAGTCGTCGTCGTCGCTGTGGTCGCCATCGGCGGCTGGGTGGCGTGGCGGTACGGCCAGGCGCTGTACTGGCAGAGCGCGGCCGTGCTCGCGCTGACCGACGAGGAGTCCGGCGCGGTGGTCGCGTGCGAGGATCCCGGCTGGCTCGGGCTGCTCAAGGTGCTGGAGCAGGACCTGGACGTGAGCTGCCCGGCCACCTGGTTCGCCGACGTGTCCCAGGCGCACCTCAAGCCTCGCCACACCCAGCGCGCCCGCTGGTACACCGATGTGGCCGAGGACCCGGCGCGCTCGCGGAGGACGCGGTTCCGGGCGGGCTCGGCGCTGCTCCTCTCCGGCCGCCCTGCGCCCACCGAGCTCGCCATCCTGGCGCGGACCAGCGGTCAGGCGGTGGACGACCTGGTCGACGCGGTCGCGGACGGTTCCTGGCCGGCGGAGTGGGTGGAGCCGGCGCTGGCTGACCGGGTCGCCGCCCGGAGCGTGTCCCTGGACGAGCCCGAGAGCGTGGATGCCCTGATCGCCGGGCTGCTTCGCGCGGCGACGGTCCCCGATCCGGACGCCAGCGACGGGGCCCGGGAGCTGGCGGAGGTCGCCCTGGATGCGCTCGGACTCGACCAGGAGCTGCTCGCCGAGCAGGTGGCCCGGCGGGACGCAGGCCTGCCCCTCGGTGAGGTGCCCTCGGACCTGGTCATGGAGGTCGCCAACCGGGGCCGGCTGTGCGTCGGCGAGGGACTCGGAGGGGCGCCCTGCCTGCTGTGGCTGACCGAGCTGCTCGAGCCGTACGCGAGTGAGCCCGCTGCAGAAGGCTCGGCCTCTCGGCTGCGGACCGTCTGGGAGGTGGCGTATGACCGGGATCCGCGCCGGGTCGCCCGCTTGGAGCGGGAGCTCTCGCGTGCGGCTGCCTGGGTGGAAGTGCCGGAGGAAACAGTCGATCGCGCCAGGCGACTCCGCGCTCTGCTGCTCCTTGGAGCGGCGGACGGCGAGGCGCTGGACGGGGGTGAGGTCCCGGTCGAGCGGGTGCTCGTGACCCACACCGGCGGCCCCTGGTCGCGGGCCGTGCTGGCGCTCGAGCTGGGCGATCGGGCGGGTGTCGCGGTGGCCGCGGGGCTGGGTCCAGACGGACGGGTGTGGCTGCGAATCGGCGACGCCGCGGCCTGGCTGGATGCGTGCGGCCAGGTCGAGCCCGCGCTCGACGCAGCCATGCCGGAGTTGTGGCCGGAGCGGTCGGTGCTGGCGCAGGCGGCGGTGGAGCAGGCGCGCACGGCCTGGCTGGTCGGCGAGTCGGCGCGCGCGGTGCGGCTGGTGCGCCTGGCCGAGCGGCTCGATCCGGTCGGGGTGGAGGGGCTTGGAGTCGTGGTGACGAAGAAGACCCCGCGGGACGTGGACCCGCTCGCCCAGGCTGCCGCGGACCTGCTGGGTGCGCCGCCGGTGCGGACGGTGACGGGGGCCGAGACCGCGCGCAAGGTGCAGGCCGGCACGCTCGTCGGTGCGTGGCCCCCCCAGGCGAGGTGCGAGTGAGCGGCTCCGGTCTAGCCCGGCGTGACGCAGACCTGCAGCATGTGCTGCGGGTAGCCGGTGGCCTTCTGGACGGCCTCGTAGTCGACCGTCCAGATGGTGTAGCCGGTCTGTTCCTGGACCCAGCGGCCCGCCTCGGAGTCGTCTCCGGGCAGCTCCATGGTCTCGCCGAGGGGGATCTCGAACGTCCTGCACCGCAGGCTGAACGGCGTGCTGCTGACCGGGACCGGCTCCGTGCCATCGATCATGACCTGCACCGGCTCCTCCGCGCGGGCCTCGAGCAGGCCTTCGGAGAGCGTGGCGAGGGCCCAACCAGCGGCGACCGCGCCCAGGACAGTGAGCGAGAGCATCCACGCGCTGCGCGCATTCATCAGAACCTCCAAGCGGGACAGGAGCCCGGGGGTATCCTGTTCGACCGGCCGGTGAGGCGATGGCGGATCTGAAGAACGAGTTCTCGTGGTCCTGGAGCCGACACCGGGCGTTCGAGACCTGTCTGCGGCGCTACTACCTGCAGCACTACGCGTTCTGGGGCGGGTGGGAGCCGGGGTCCGAGGCCCGTGAGATCTACATCCAGAAGAAGCTGAACAGCCGGCCCCAGTGGATCGGCACGACCGTGCACCAGGCCGCCGAGTGGGTGTTGGGCCAGGTCCGTCGGGGCCACTACCCGCCGCCCGAGCGGGTGGTCGAGCGCTACGAGCGGGCTGCCCGGCGTATGGTCGACGAGTCGGCGCGCGGGCTCTTCCGCATCCGACCCAAGAAGTCGCCCGGCTTCGTCGACCACTACTACGACCTGAACACTCCAGAAGACGCCTGGGAGGCGGATCTCCAGGAGATCTCCCGCCAGATCCGCGGCTTGTTCGACAACCGCGTGTTCCTGCGCCTGACCAGCGTGCCGGGCCGGATCGTCGAGGTCGAGCGGCTGGAGCAGCTCTTCGTCGGCGACGTGCCCGTGTGGGTCTCGCTGGACGTGCTGGTCTCCGATGGGGAGGGAGGCTTCGTGGTCATCGACTGGAAGACCGGGCGCGCCCACGACGCCGAGACGGTGGTGCGCCAGCTTGGCGTGTACGGCGCCTACGTTGTTCAGCGCTACCTGCGTCAGGACCCCGGGCGGGTCGAGGCGGATCAGCTGGACCGGGTGAAGGTGATGTACGTCAACCTCCGCGAGGAGACGTACGACACCCGCGACCTCGACCTGGCCGCCATGCGCGAGACCCTCGCGACCATCGACACCTCGTCGGCCCGCATGCGCGAGCTCCTGGTGGACGTCGGCGAGAACGTGGCGAAGGAGGCGGACTTCCCGATGCTGGAGGAAGGCGCCGAGGCCTGCGCCCACTGCGCGTTCCGGAGGACGTGCGGCAGGGGGTAGGGGTCGGGGCGGGCCGGGCCGGTCAGGGGCGGTCCGCGGTCGAGGCGTCCGTTGCTGCGAGCGGGTTGGTGGCGGGGCGGGCCGCTGGAGAGGCGTCCGTTGCTGCGAGCAGATCGGGGGCGGGGCGGTCCCTGGTCTCTGGTCCCTGGTCTCTGGGCCCAGGGCGCCGGCGGTCGACGAGCGCGCGGGTGCGGCCGCGAAGCCGCAGTGTGGCGTGCTCAGACAGGCCTTCGGCCGAGTTCGATGAGCCGGGTCACGGTGTTTCGGAGCCACGGGGTCCGTGCCTGTTGCCCCCGCTGGAGTCAGGCCCCAGAGACCAGCGACCAGAGA
>CALATR010000656.1 GCA_937891875.1 uncultured Pseudomonadota bacterium
GAGGGGGACGAGCCTGGCGAGTGCACGGACGGCGCGGACAACGATCGCGACGGCTTCTACGACTGCGACGATCAGGACTGCGTCTTCTCGCCGGTGTGCGACGGCAGCGACACGGGGGACACGGGCGACACCGGAGACACGGGCGACACCGGCAGCGGGTTCACCGAGCCTGGGCTGCTGGAGCTCGAGGGCGTGAGCATCGTGTACTCGATGGAGATCGACTTCGTGATCCCGCCGATCGGGCTCGACGACTGCATCATGGAGTTCGCCGGTGCTGCGGACTCGCGGGTGGATGCGGCGGGCACGCGGGTGACCTTCCAGGGCACCTGGGAGCGCACGAACAGCACCTGCCACGAGCAGCTCCACGAGATCATCTGGGTGCCCAACAACGGCAGCGCCTACCACAGCTTCGTCTTCACCTCCGAGCTCGCCACCATCGAGGAGTGGTACGCCCACGAGAAGCCCGACGGCTACTCGGACGAGGAGGACGCCAAGCCCAACTGGTACATCACCGAGATGGAGACGGCGTTCAACCAGGGCAGTCCGTCGATCACCTACGCGCTCGACGAAGACGTGGTCGAGATCAACGCCACTCTCAAGCATCGGGTCGAGATCGCCTTCACGAAGTAGGTTCGGGCATGCGCCCGTCCTGCCGTCTCGTCCTGCTCGCCCTGCTGCTCGCAGCTGGCTGCTCCGCCTCGGCCGAGCCGCCACCGTCGGCCGAGCCCGCATCATCGGCCACGGCCCCACCGCCGGCCGAGCCCGCTCCCCCAGCCTCGGCGCTCGTCGATCTCGAGCCCCCGACCCACCCGGTCGACGGCCTGACCCTGCGCCGGGTGCGCTTTGCCGACCGCACCTTCCGGGTCGCCACCCTCGACCTGCAGCGCGTCCACCTCGACCTCGCCGGCCAGAGCGCGGACTTCACCCGCCCAGCCACCTTCAGCCAGCTGCAGGACAAGCTCGAAGGGGAGGGGAGACGCCTGATCTGGGGCACGAACGCCGGCATCTTCCGCGAGGGTGGGCGGCCGTCCGGGCTGTACGTGGAGGGCGGCCGGCAGGTGGTGCCGCTGGAGACCCGCTCGGGCAGCGGCAACTTCTACCTGAAGCCCAACGGCGCGTTCCTCGTGGATTCGCAGGGTGCGCGGATCCGCACCACGGAAGAGCTGTCCGGCAGCCCCCTGGCCGACGTGCGCCTGGCCACCCAGTCCGGCCCGCTGCTGGCGCGGGATGGCGTGCTGCACGACAAGATCAACCCGGACTCCAAGAACCTGCTCCTGCGCTCGGGCGTCGGCGTGACCGACCCGAACACCGTGCACTTCGCCATGTCCGAGGGCTCGGTGCGCTTCCACGAGCTGGCGACCCTGTTCCGCGACGGCCTGCATACGCCGGACGCGCTCTACCTCGACGGCGTGATCAGCCAGTGGGTCGACCCGGGCCAGCCTCCCGGAGCGACCGATGGCGGGTTCGGGGGCCTGTTCTTCCTCGCGAGCCCTGCGGAGCCGGCCCGGTGAGGGTGTGAGCTGGGCAGCAAAAACCCGGTCAACCGCGTCACAGACGGTCACGCACAACTGACGTCCGGCCCAGACCGGGCCACTGTGAGTCCTTCCCGGAGACTGCATGCGCCCCGCCAGCTCGATCGCCCTCGCTGCCCTCGCCACCCTGTCCATCGCCTGCGGACCGGATCCCGAGGGCCTCGCCGTCCTTGCCTGGAACGACTCCATCGACCCCGCGAACGTGGACATGGAGGTGATGGTCACCTCCGCGGACGGC
>CALATR010000657.1 GCA_937891875.1 uncultured Pseudomonadota bacterium
GACCAGAGACCGCCTCTCCACTCCCCCGCTGGCAGCAACGCGACGCACTCTCGCGGATCGCTCCCTTCGCGTCACAGCATCACCTCCAACGCATGACTCATCAGCTCCAACCGACGCAATCTCACCTTGAGGATCTCGCCGTCGACCATGCAGTCGACCGGGCCGTCCAGCTCCAGGTCGATGGTGCGGCAGCGGGTCTGCTCGATGTCCTTCGCGCTCGTGTGGGTGCCGGCGAAGATGCGGGGGAAGGTGGCGAGGAAGCGGGGGCGGCCGAGGGGGCCGACGCGGATGACGTCGAGCTGGCCGTCGCAGGGGTCGGCGCCAGGCGCCATGTTCATCGTGCCTGCCGTGTACCCGCTGTTCGAGAAGGACAGCAGGGCGGCGGGGCGGCGGTCCCAGTCCCCGCCGTCGAGGCGGACCGGGAAGGTCGGGTGCTTCAGCCGCGCGAGGGTGACCAGGACCGCGGCGATGTAGCCGGGGGCGCCGAGCGACTTGAAGCGGCGGTTCGTCAGGTCGCCCGCCTCCGCGGAGAAGCCGAGGGAGAGCAGGTTGACGTAGTGGAAGACCCCTTCGTCGTGCTCGGCGCGGATGACGTCGACCAGCGAGCGCCGGCCCGAGCGCAGGGCGGCCACGGCGGAGTCGCGGTCGGTGACGTCGAAGTCACGGACGAAGCTGTTGCCCGTGCCCAGGGGCAGGTAGCCCATGACCGGCCGATCCTCGCCCTCTGCCCTTGGGAACAGGCCGTTCAGCACCTCGAAGGCCGTGCCGTCCCCACCGACCGCCAGGAAGTGCCGCACCCCGTCGTCCCAGGCCTGCCGGGCCAGCGTGGTGGCGTGCTCGGGGCCGGTCGTGTACGCGCGCTCGAGGCCGGGGAAGGTGTCCTTCAGCCCGTCGAGCACGGCAGGCGCGCGCTTGCCGCCGGCTCCGCCGCCCGCCGCGCCGTTGATGATCGCCAGCACACGCTCGCTCATGGGGTCTCCAGCAGGGACACGACGTCGGCCTCGGACCGGGCCGCGCGGAGCTGCTCGGCCAGGACGCCGCGCTTCAGCTTCAGCGACGCCGTCACCGGAAACTCGGCGTCCCAGGCCAGGACGCCGTCGATCCGCTTGTGCTCGGGCAGGCGCAGGTTGAGGCGGCGCAGCTCGGCCAGGAGCGCCGTCGGCAGGCCGTCCGCGTGACGCACGACCGCGATGAGGCGCTCGCCCTGCATCGTGCGCTTGGGCCACACGTAGTTGGCCGCGGTCACGGCGAATTCCTCGCAGGCGACGTCCCGGAACGCGATCTCGACGTCCTCCGGGTACACGTTCTTGCCGCCGTCCGTGACGATCATGTTCTTCGCCCGGCCGACCAGGTGCAGGTGGCCGGCGCCGTCCACGTGGCCCAGGTCGCCGGTCTTGAGCCAGCCGTCGTCGGTGAAGGCGGCGGCGGTCAGCTCGGGGGCGTCCAGGTAGCCGGCGAACACGGTCGGTCCGCGCACCTGCACCTCGCCGACCCCGTCGGGACCGGCGTCCACGATGCGCAGGTCGACCCCGGGCACGGGGGGGCCCACGCTGTCGGCGCGGAAGGGCTTGAGGTCGTTCACCGTCAGCACGGTGCCCGCCTCGGTCAGGCCGTAGCCGATGACGACGGGCAGGCCGAGGTCGTAGAAGAACTGGGCCAGGTCGGGAGGCACGAAGGTGCCGCCGGCGAACATGAGCTTCATGCGCCCGCCGAATGCGTCGTGCACGGGCTTGAGCAGCCGGCGGGACAGCTCGGGGCGCGGCTTTCTCCAGGTCAGGCGGGCGTTCAGGGAAGAGAGGGCGGAGAACGCCTGCTTCTTCCAGTCGGGACCCTCGTCGAGGCGCTCCTCCAGGCCTTCCTTCAGCGCCTCCAGCAGCCGCGGCACGATGGCCATGTGGGTGATCTCGTAGTTCTGCAGGACGTGGCGCAGGAACTCGGGACGCAGGGTGCGCTGGTGCACGACCGTGCCGCCGCAGGCGAAGGGCCCGATGAAGCCGGTCATGAAGTCGATGGCGTGGTTGGTCGGCAGGATGGAGAAGAAGCGGTCGCCGGGCTGCATCGGGTACATGCCCGCCAGCGCCTCCCACTGGGCCAGGTAGTTGCCGTGGGTGAGCTGGCAGCCCTTGGGGGTGCCGCCAGTGCCGGAGCTGTAGACGATGCAGGCGATGTCGTCGCGGGTGACCGACACCCGGTCGAAGTCGGCGCTCGCCGGCAGGTCCTCCCAGCGGACCAACTCGCCGAGATCGGCGTTCTCCGGGGCTTCCGACACGATCACGCGGATGCCGTCCGGCAGGCTGGGCAGGCGCCGGTACAGGCCGTACTCGATGAGCAGCACCTGGGGCTTGGCGTGGGCGAGCAGGGCGGCCTGCTCCTCGCCCGACAGCTTGTAGTCGAGCGGCACGACGGTGAGTCCGCGCAGGAAGGCGGCGGACGCGCCCAGGAGCCAGCGCGGCTGGTTCGACATGAGGATCGCCATGCGATCGCCAGGTCCGAGGCCGAGATCCTGGAGGAAGCGCCCCACCGGACGCGCCGCGCGCCAGGAGTCGAGGAAGGTCAGGCGATCCCCTTCGCGCTTGCGGCGGACCTCGATGAGCGCGGTCTCGGACTTGAACTGCACGAAGGCGTCGGCGAGCAGGTCGCCGAGGCAGGCGTAGGCGCCGGGCCACAGGGCGGTGCCGGGCAGGTCGGAGCGCGTCCGACCGCCAAAGCCCGAAGTCGAGCTTCGAGGCTGATCACCAGCACCCGTGACGGTCGCGCTCATGCGCCCCTCCGGCGCAACACCTCGGCCAGCTGGGCGAAGGTGCGGGCGTCCTGCAGCTCGTAGTCGGGGATCTCCACGTCGAAGTGGTCCTCGAGCTCGGTGAGGAGATCCATCGCCTGCACGCTGTCGATGCCGAGGGCGTCGAAGAGGTCGTCGCTGGGCGAGATGGCCTTGGCGTCGGCGCCGAAGCGGCTGGAGGCGCGCTGGATGAGATCGGCGGTGAGTGCGTCGGTCATGGGCGGTCCTTGGGGAGCCAGGGCATGGGGCCCTCGTCCTCGACGAAGGTGGTGAGCGCGTCGAACACGCGCGGGTCGGTGACCAGCTGGAGGAAGAGCGCCTTCTCCCGGTCGAGCTGCTCGCGGGGGAGGGGCTTCATGAAGGCCTTGGCCTTGGCGGTGACCTCGGGGTCGAAGCGCAGGGTCTGGCGGGCGACTGCGCGGGCGACGCTCAGGGCCTCGCCGCGGGCGACCACCTGGGAGACCAGGCCGAGGTCGTAGGCGCGGGACGCACGCACGGTGCGACCGGTGAGGAGCAGGTCGCGAACGACCGCGTTGCCGACGTCGCGGGACAGGCGAGGGATGCCGCCGAAGCCGGGCACGAGCCCCAGGCGCAGCTCGGGGAAGCCGAAGCGGGCGGACTTGTCGGCCACCAGGATGTCGGCGGTGAGCGCCCACTCGAGCCCGCCGCCCAGGCAGACCCCGTGGACCGCGGCGATGGTGGGGATGGGTGCGGTGTCGAGCTTGTCGAACACGGTGTGGATGCGGTCGATGAAGTCGCCGACCCGCCTGCGGACGAGCGGCGCCGCCGCGCGCTTGACTCCGCGCTTCACCAGCTTGGAGGCGGATCGTGGCAGGCGGTCGGTCACCTTGCGCACGAGCTCCCGCTGCCGCTCCCCGCGCTCGACCAGCCCGCTGTGCAGCTCCCTCAGATCGGCCCCAGCGCAGAACCCGCGGTCGACGGTCGAGTGCCAGATCAGCGCCCGCGCGCCGGTGCTGCCGTGGGTGACGGCATCGGCGAGGGTCTCGAGCTCGGCGAGGGTGGTGGTGCCGAGCTCGTTGGCGGGGTCGCGGTGCATGGCGACCTCGAGGACATCGTCGACGATCTCCCAGGAGAGGGCGCGGCCGGTGAAGTAGGCGGTCATGAGTGGAGATCGGGGGCGGGGTGCCGGGGTGCCGCGGGTAGGGATGCGGCGGGGCGACGGAGCACTGGCCCGAGCCGCGGTGCTGCGAGGCGGGACGTGGCGGGGCAACGGGTTGCTGGCCAGCGTCGCGTTGCTGCGGGCGAGGGAGTGGAGGGGCGGTCTCTGGTCTCTGGTCTCTGGTCTCTGGGCCCAGGACGC
>CALATR010000658.1 GCA_937891875.1 uncultured Pseudomonadota bacterium
CGTCGGTCTCGAAGCGGATGCACCCGGACGCGTCGCAGTCGGCACAATCTGCGGCCAGCGCGCCGAACGCGACGGTCTCGCTGGCCTCCGAGCTCGCGGGCACGCCGATGTCTCCGCGGATCAGCAGCTCCTCGTCACCCCAGGTGTCGCACGACGTCGCCGTCCAGTGCAGCGTCGCCGCCTGGCCCTCTCCACGGACCGAGAGGTCGAGCACGTAGGTGACGATGGCGGGCGCGTCGAACGGCACCTTCAGCTCGAAGTCACGGACGTCTTCGGCGTCCTCGAAGCGGATGGCGGGCGCGTTGTCGGGCATCTGGCTCACCGACGCGCCGATGCCCGGGAACGGCGTCGTCACACACCCGCTCCCCAGCAGTCCCAGCAGGACCAGTCCTCGCATCCGCGCCTCCAGTCTCTGCCCCCTAGTGTGCCACGCCACGGCGACCTTCGGGCGCATCGCTGGGCAACGGACCAGGAACCGGTGTCAATCGGCATCCTTCCTCGCCGATTTCACGATCACGGCTCGCGCCTTGACTCCGACCTACGGACGCGTAAGTTACTACGACGTAACCTACTCGAACGTAACCTACGTTCGCGTAGCACCCCCCGCCGGGCCCTGTCCCGCTGATGGAGCCGCCATGAACCGCCCTGTGCGCGCCCAGATCCGCCGCGCCCTCCCCGCAGACGTCTTCGCCCCGCGCCCGCTGCGCGCGCTGCTGGTGCCCGTGTGGGCCGCGGTCGCCCTCGCTGCGTCGGCCACCGTGATCTTCGCCGGCCTGCCCTGGTGGGTCGATGTGGCCCTCTCGCTGGTCATCGCCCAGGCCTTCGGCGGCATGGGCTTCGCCGCCCACGAGATCCTGCACGGCTCCACGGTGCGCAACCGCCGCCTCCAGGACGTGCTCGGCTGGGTCGGCTTCCTGCCCTTCATGGTGTCGCCGACCCTGTGGCGGGAGTGGCACAACCGCCGCCACCACAGCCACGCCAACCGCGGCCACGCCGATCCGGACCACTTCGGCCACGTCTCCCGCTACCGCAAGGGCGGCGTGATGCACGGCGCGTACAAGCTGCTTCCCGGCTCGGGAAGCCTGATCTCGGCCGCGTTTCACTTCTACTGGTTCACGTTCCACAACTTCTTCAACCTGCTGGTGCTGTCGAAGCTCTACCGGCGCTTCAACCGCCGCCCGGCCTTCATCGAGGCCGCCGTCGCGGTCCTGTTCTGGGTCGGCGCCATCACCGCCGGCACCTGGGTTGCCGGCTGGGAGGTCGTGCTGATCAGCGTCGTGCCCATGATGCTCGGGAACGCGCTGGTCATGGGCTACATCAGCACCAACCACATGATGCGCCCGGAGCTCGACCACGATGAGCCCGTGGACAACAGCATGAGCCTGGAGGTCCCCTGGATCGTCGACCTCATGCACGGCTGGTTCAGCCACCACGTGGAGCACCACCTCTTCCCGTCCATGAGCCCGGCCCAGGCGCCGCGGATCAAGGCCTGGCTCCTGCAGAACACGCCGGAGCGCTACGTCTCCCCGCCCTGGTACAAGGCCCTGTGGTGGCTCTACCGCACCCCTCGCCCCCACGACGGCGCCAACGTGCTGGCCGATCCCTTCGACGACAGCCGCCGGGTCGATCTGGACCGCCTCACCGCCGAGCTGCGCGACAGCCGCTTCGAGCGCCTCGCTCCGGGCCAGGCCGAGACCCCCGATCCCGAGCCCGGCCCCGGCATGGACGACGCCCCCGAGTCCACCGAAGAGGTCGCGGCCCGGCGGGAGCAGGCCGCGTAGGCAGCCGCCGGGCTAGCAGGGAGACATGCTGATCCTCTTCGCCTCCCTGCTCCACGCCCTGGCCGCCCCGACCTCCGAGCCCGACGCAGACGCCGCGTCCGACGAGGTCGACCTCGCCGACTGGGAGCCGGTCACCCTGGCCGAGGGAGCGCTCGATCTCGCCGGCGAGGTCTGGCTGAAGACCGACCGCGGCTGCCGGCTGGCGAACGTCTTCGACGGCGAGCTGACGGTGCCGCTGTGCGAGACCCCCACGCTGACCTGCACCTGGTCGAAGCACCTGGGCAACGCCTGGTCCAGCGAGGGCTCCCACCGATGCGAGCGTGCCGACGGCGGCGGCTTCGGCGGAGGAAGCGCAGGCTCGTTCCACGACCTGCCCCTTCGGGTCGTCAGCAGCGAGGATCGCGTCGTCTGGCGCCGGGTAGTGCGCATCCAGGCCGTCACGATGACGCACTTCCAGGAGGTCCACCCCTGCACCGAGGCCACGAGGGACGTGCGCTCGCCCGACGTCGCCGACGGCAAGCGTACCTGTCGGTGGTCGGAGGGGGTGCAGGTCCAGATCCGGCCCGAGCAGACCGCGCTGGGCGTCGGCATCGCCAGCCGGGTGTTCGACGAGCCCATCGACTGTCACCAGCCCTGTCCAGCCCGGGGTGACATCGCCGAGGTCCTGGCGATGAACGCCGCGATCGGACCGGAACCCCGCGCCC
>CALATR010000659.1 GCA_937891875.1 uncultured Pseudomonadota bacterium
ACTTCGCGCTGGTGAAGTTCAAGAAGCTCGCCGGCGGTGGCTACTTCAAGATCATCAACCAGTCGGTCCCGCCCGCCCTGCGCAAGCTCGGCTACGGCCAGGAGCAGATCGACGGCATGATCGCCTACGCGACCGGCCACGGCACCCTGCGTGGCGCGCCGGGCGTCAACCACGAGAGCCTGGCCGCCAAGGGCTTCACCGAGGAGGTCCTGGCCAAGGTCGAGGGTCAGCTCAAGAGCGCGTTCGACATCAAGTTCGTGTTCAACCGCTGGACGCTCGGCGACGCCTTCTGCACCGACGTGCTGGGCCTCACCACCGAGCAGCTCTCCGACCCCACCCTCGACCTGCTCGACCACCTGGGCTTCACCAAGGCCGAGCGCGAGGCCGCCAACGCCTACGCCACCGGCACGATGACCCTCGAGGGCGCCGCCGGCCTGCTCGATGGCCACCTGCCCGTGTTCGACTGCGCCAACCGCTGCGGCCGCAACGGCAAGCGTTTCATCGCCTACGAGGCCCACATCCGCATGATGGCCTCGGTGCAGCCCTTCATCTCGGGCGCGATCAGCAAGACCATCAACATGCCCAACGAGGCGCTGATCTCCGACGTCAAGGACGCCTACCTGCTCTCCTGGCGCCTCGGCCTCAAGGCGAACGCGCTGTACCGCGACGGCAGCAAGCTCTCCCAGCCGCTCTCGTCGGTCGCCGCCAGCGACATCTTCGAGGCCATCGAGGAGGAGGCGGTCTCCGAGGACGTCGTGCCGGTCGCCGCGGCCCCCGCTCCCCAGGCGGAGCAGATCCGCGAGATCACCGAGCGCGTCGTGGTCCGCTACCTGTCCAAGCGTCGCCGCCTGCCCAACCGCCGCGGTGGCTACACCCAGAAGGCCGTGGTCGGCGGGCACAAGGTCTTCCTGCGCACCGGCGAGTACGACGACGGCAGCCTGGGCGAGATCTTCGTCGACATGCACAAGGAGGGCGCCGCATTCCGCTCGCTGATGAACGCGTTCTGCATCGCCATCAGCATCGGCCTGCAGCACGGCGTGCCGCTGGAGCGCTTCGTCGACCAGTTCATCTTCACGCGCTTCGAGCCCAACGGCATGGTCATGGGCCACGACCGGATCATGATGTCGACCAGCATCATCGACTACCTGTTCCGGGACCTGGCCATCAACTACCTGGGCCGCGAGGACCTGGCGCACGTGAGCGAGGAGGACCTCCGTCACGACAACGTCGGCGAGAAGAACGAGGAGCCGGAGTGGGAGCAGGAGCAGGAGGTCGCGGTCGCGACGACCCTGATGCCTGCCATCGACGCCGACGCCGCTCCCGAGGAGACCGTCGAGGAGGAGGACATCCAGCCGGTGCCCGTCGTCCGCGCCAAGCCGAACGCCAGGATCCAGGCGATCCTCGACGCGCGCGCCCAGGGCTACGAGGGCGAGGCCTGCAGCGAGTGCGGCGCCATGACCATGGTCCGCAACGGCGCCTGCCTGAAGTGCGTCAGCTGCGGCAGCACCTCGGGCTGCTCCTGATGTCCCGCCTTCGTCCCACGATCTGACGAGGTCACCAACCTGGGGGACCCCACGCATTCGGTCCGGCCCCCGCCCCCTGCCTCTGCCGGACCAGGCGCCCACCGCGTACCCCGACGCGGTGGGCGCCACCCTCTCACCTCCTGATTTCCCTCCCCCTACGCCCCACCTCGCACCTTCCGCGTCTTCCCGCCCCCCGCGCCGCCCCGCCGTCGACACCGATGGCGGGGCGGTCCCGCGTCAGGGGCGAATGCCGCTAGACTTCGGGCCGTGGAGGGGACATGGGCGAGACCTGGAAGGTGATCGAGACGATCCCGGGGTCGGTGGAGTTTGCGCTGGGCCTGCGGCGGACGTGGCTTGCCGCGGTGATCTTCGCCGTGCTCGGCGGGGGGGCCGGCGGCGTGCTCGCCTTCGTCCAGCCCGTGCCCCTGCCCGTGGTCGTGCTCGGCGGGCTGGGCGGCGCGCTGCTCGGAGCGGCCGGTACGCTGCTGATCACGATTCCGACGCACCAGCAGTCGCTGACCTGGCGGGTGAAGGGGTCGGGCCCGACGGTCGACCTGCACACAGACCGCCAGGGCATCACCCTGCGTCGCAACGGCACCGAACGACGGATCCCGTGGTCGATGGTCCAGGGCTGCGCGGTCCTCGGCCAGCGCGCCTTCATCGACTCGACTGTAGAGTTCATGGCGTTTGCGGCTCCTAATCCCGAGGCCATGGACCGATTGCGCCACTTCTGGAGGGGCCGCCGCAGCTTCGACGCGACCCGCCTCGGCGTCGAGGAGGGCAGCACGCCAGAGAGCGGCTCGGCCAGCGTCCTGCTCACTCCCAACGACTGGTTCGCCTGGCGCGCCGGCGGTCCCGCGCCTCACGTGAACGAGCTGCGTGCCCAACTCGAGCGCGGCGAGCTGCCCCTGGGTCGGGTGCGCCTCGAGTGGGACGTCGACGGCGTTCGGATCGTCGACGGCGGACTCCCTCGCGCCGTCCGGTTCGCCGACGGGCCCGCTCTCCGCGCCATCGGAACCCTGCTCGCCGTCTACGGTTCAGGTGGTGGGCTGGTGGTGCGTCAAGGCTCCCTCGGACCATCTGGACCGCGGATCATCGCCGGCTGGAACCACCGGATCCGCACCTTCATGGAAGACGAGGAGCCCACCCCGCCCGACCGGGCCGACGCCCCGGACGCGACAAGCCACCGCGACGAGGTGCGCTGGACCTACGAGGGGACCTTCTGGTTTGGCTTCGCAGCCCGCGTGCGACGCCTGTGGATCGGACCCGCCTTCATCGGTGGGCTGGTCGGTCTGGTCGGCGGAGCCCTGCTCGCCCCCAGCGTCGCCGGTGACATGGACGTGGCCGTGGTGGTGGCGCTCGCCGCCGCGGGCGCCATCGGCCTGCCAGCCCTGTCCAGCGCCCTGTCCACCCTGTTCCAGGACGGGACCTACCGCGGCCCGATCACCGTCGTCGCCAGGCCAGAGGGCCTCGCCGTGTACCGGGGTGACGCCCTGTTCCGCGCCGAGGGCTGGAGCAGCATCCGCAGCGTGCTGCATGGCAACCGTGCGGTGATGGTCCGATCGATACGCGGGCTCGTCCTCATCCCCACCAGCGAGGCGTGGCCCCAGACCCGCATCAACGAGCATCTCCGCGACCTCATGGCCGAGTCGCGGGCGCGCCGCTTCCAGCCCACGGTCCACGCAGCGACCGTGCACGGCGACATCCACTGCGACGTCACCTGGGAAGACCTGGCACCGTGGTACAAGTTTCGCCAGCGAAGCCTCGGACGGCACGAGAAGTCGCTTCAAACCATGATCATCGACCACGAGATCCCCCTCGGCGAGATCCGGGTGCGCTGGGACCGGGACGGGATCGGCTACCGCGGTGGCATCGAGCCGTGCGAGGCGCAGTGGACCTGGGCCGAGCTGCACGGGCTCACCGCCGAGAACGCCCGCATCCACCTCGTGGCCCGCGACGGGCGCGGCATCGTGCTCCCCCGGATCGGCATGCTCCGCAGCGGAGGCCTGGTCACCGCCTGGCACAAGGCCATCGAGGCCGGGCGCATCCAGGTCGACCCAGCCACTGACGAGCCGCCTGCACCGCAGGGACCATCGAGCCCGTTCGCCCCGCCCCGCTCGTAGCCCCTCCACCCGGCGCGCCCTCCGTCCTGCGCAGTGCTACAACCCTGGCCCGGAGGCTCCCCCATGTGGCTCGCCCTGCTCGGCGGACTGGCCCTCGCCCAGGACGCCCAGCCCGAGATCAACGCCCAGCTGTACCGCCCGCCGGTCGCAGCCAGGCGCACCCTGTGGGCGAACGACAGCCAGACCGGAGACGACCGCCGCTTCACCGGTCAGATCTGGACCCACTTGGCCCACGACCCGCTGGTCTACGTGGTCGAGGGCAATCGCATCGCGATGCTGCGCGATGTGTGGCAGACCGATCTCGTCGGCGGCTACACCCGCGGCCCCGTGCGGGTCGGGCTCGACGTACCCCTCGTGTTCATCGCCAGCGGAGAACCGGGTTCCAACGCCGGACTCGGCGACATCACCGCCGACGTCAAGCTGCGCCTGCGCGACGGCTCGGAGGGAGGCGCCGGACTGGCCCTCGCTGCCCGGGCGCCCCTGCCCACGTCCACGGTCGACGGCCTCGGCAGCCGCGGCGCCGCCTTCGAGGTCGAGGGCATCGCCGACGGGGAGATCGGCTCCACCCTGCTGGTCGCCAACCTGGGCCTGCGCTGGGTCCCCCAGCAGACGCTGGAGGTGTTCGACTGGGGGCCGGCCCTGCACACCCGGCTCGGCCTCGGCCACGAGATCACCGACGGGGTCGGAGTCTCCGCCGAGCTCGCCGGGCAGTGGGCGCTGACCGACCCGACTGCGCGCGGTGCCCTGCCGGTGGAAGCGCTCATCGGCGGCTGGTCGCGGGTCTCGGAGCGGGTCAGCCTGCGCGGCGGGCTCGGCTGGGCCGTCACTCGTGGGGTGGGCGCACCGCAGCTCCGCGGGATCGTGGGTATGACCTGGCGTCCGGGCGGTCGGTCGGAGGGGGGTTCAGCCACGCCGCCACCCGATCCGCCAGCAGCCCCCGCAGCCACCGATGCCCCGGATCCTCCTGCACCCGCCGGTGCCACACCATAGCGACCGGCACGTCGGGGATGGGCACGGGAGCGGGCACGACGACGAGGCCGAGCCGGTCGACCAGGGACCGGACCAGGGGCTCGGGTGCCGTGAAGAGCAGGTCCGTGTCCGCGACCATGACCGGGGCGAGCACGAAGGACGGCACGACGACGCCCACGGTGCGGGAGATCCCTGCGGCAGCGAGCGCCTGACCGACCAGGCTCGGACCGGGGGTGGCGGTGCGCACGAACACGTGAGGGACGCGCGCGTAGGCCTCCTTCGAGAGCTGGCCGTCGACCAGGGCGGGGTGATCCGCCCGCAGCAGGACCGCGTGGGCGAGGGTGCCCAGGCGGCGGGTCATCAGGGCGTCCCCGGCGTCGGGCAGGGGGGCCAGGAGCAGGTCGCCACCGACCGCGGCCAGCTCCTCCCACGGACGGCTGGTGCGCGGCGGCTTCAGCTCCAGGGACACGCCGGGCGCCCGGGCACGCAGGTCGCGGAGCAGACCGCCGAGCAGCAGGCCGAGCACGTCCGGAGCGATGATGGTGAAGCGCCGCGTGGAAGTCGCAGGTTCGAAGCTCGATCCGGACGTGATCGCCCGCTGCAGATCGGCCAGCACCCGGGCCAGCGGATCCTGGAGCGCGAGCGCCCGCGGGGAGGGCACCAGGCGGTTGCCCGACCGCACCAGCAGCGGATCATCGAGGGCCTCGCGCAGCCGCGACAGGGCGTGGCTGACCGCGGACGGGGTACGGCCGAGCCGCTGAGCCGCGCCGGTCACGCTGCCCTCGTCGAGCAGCACGTGGAGCACCCACAGCAGGTTGAGGTCCATGGATTCGATCTGACTCAATCCGTCATGCATGGAATGCACATGACCTGATCCGAGCGCCGGGTCACCTTCAGCGCGTCACGAACATCCTGGAGGCTCCCATGCGCATCTTCATCACCGGCGGCAGCGGCTTCGTCGGCGGCCACCTCATCGAGGATCTGACCGCCGACCACACCGTGCTGGCCATGGCCCGCTCCGATCGCAGCGCCGCCGCCGTGGAGGCGCTGGGCGCGACCGCGGTCCGCTGCAGCCTGGACGACCTGTCGGCGAGCCACCTGCAGGGCGTGGACGTGGTCGTACACGCCGCAGCCTACGTGGAGGAGTACGGCACCCGCGCCGAGTTCGAGGCGATCAACGTCGGCGGCACCGAGCGCCTGCTCGCCGCGGCCCGCGAGGCCGGCGTCGGTCGGATCGTGCACATCTCCACCGAGGCGGTGCTCTTCACCGGAGAGCCCCTGGTCGACGTCGACGAGCACGTCCCCTACCCGGTCCGGCACCGCTACCTGTACAGCGAGACCAAGGCCCGCGCCGAGGCCGCGGTGCTGGGCGCGAACGACGCCACGCTCACGACCATCGCGCTGCGACCGAGCTTCGTGTGGGGACCCCGAGACAACACCGTGCTGCCGGCCCTGCGCCGCATGGTCGCGGAGGGCAGCTTCGCCTGGCTGGACGGCGGCGATCACCCCCACAGCACCACCCACGTGCACAACCTGGTGTCCGCCGCGCGCGCGGCCCTGACCCACGGCGTGGGCGGCAGCGCCTACTTCGTCGCTGACGACGAGGTGCGCACCATCCGCGAGTTCCTCACCGACCTCGCCGCGAGCGACGGCCTGCAGCTTCCGACCCGCAGCCTGCCCGGCTGGCTCCTTCGCCCCGCCAGCCGCGCCATCGAGGGCACCTGGCGCACCCTGGGCATCCGCAGCACCCCGCCGGTGACCGGCTTCGCCATCGCCGCGATGAGCCGCCAGGTCACGGTCGACACGCGAAAGGCCAGGACGGAACTACACTGGACGCCCCAGGTGGACGTACGCTCAGGGCTCCGGGAGCTGGCCGCAGCCTGAGGTCCGGGTTCCTACTTGCAAGTGAAAGTCGTTTTCATTAGGATCCTCATCCACCCGCGGGAGATCCTCATGTCCGACTGCGACCGCCCCGTTCGCCTCGCCCAGAGCGGCAGCCTCACTGTCGACCGCTGCTCGTGCGGGCTGGTGCACGTCACCATCGGCTCCACCACCCTGCACCTCGACGATCGCGCGTTCTTCCACGTGGCCCGTCAGCTCGACGTCGCCGCCGAGGCCCTCGCCGCCCGTCACGTCATGACCGGCGGCCACCCCACCCTGCGGCTGGTCACCGAGGACAGCTGATCAGGGCAGGCCTGCCCACACGTCGAACGGGCGGGTGCAGTCCACGGGCTGGTCGATGAACCGCCGCGGCGTGTCCGGCGCTGGATCGACCTGCAGCCCATCCAGGGTCAACCACAGCAGGGTGGGCTCGCCAGCCAGCTCCAGGTGCAGCCCCTGCTTGTCCAGGGTCCAGGTGCCACGCGTGTACGTCGCGTGCTTGTCGCTGTCGGCGTCCCGGCTCACCGTCGCCCGGATCACGGTGCCGTCCTCGCGGAAGTCGACCACCGTGTCGTCGTGCTCGCCGTCCCCGTCCAGGCCGTACCACTCGAGGTCGACCAGGGCCTGCTCGGCCAGCTTTCGCTTGACCACGCCCTCCTTGCGCACGACCGGCACGCCCGCCACCTCGACGGCCTTCGGCGAACGGGTCGGCTCCCAGGCCCGCCCACGACTGCCCCACAGGCGCACCCGCAGGCTGTTCGCGGTCGCCTGCCTCAGCGGGGCCAGGGCCGCCTCGGTCTCGAGCCGATCGAGCACGGTCGGATCCAGTGTCCACGCGGCGAGCAGGTGGGCCTCGATCCGGTCGGGCCACGCGCCCCAGTCGCACACCGCGTCCGGATGCTCCACGCGCACCCGGGCCAGCGCCAGCGCCAGGAGCAGCTGAGCGTCGGACGTCCTGGGCTCACGATGCACCGCCTCGGTCAGCACCTCGACCGCGGAGCCGAGCTCTCCACGGTCCAGGTACGCCTGGCCAGCACGCACGAGATCCACTCCGTCAGAGGCGAGCTCTGCGGGGAGATCGGGCGAGGCTTGTGCCGTCGAGCCGAGCGCCGTGGCCGGGAACAGCCCGAGGACCGCGGCGGCCAGCAGACGCATGACTGTCAGTCGCGCTTCACGTAGGGAAGCAGGGCGATCTGGCGGGCGCGCTTGATGCTGTTCGCAACCTGGCGCTGCTGCTTGGCCGTGAGGCCAGTGGCGCGGCGGGGCAGGATCTTGCCACGCTCGGTGAGGAAGCGCTGCAGCTTGCGGACATCCTTGTAGTCGACCTTCTCGCCGGGGGCGAGGGGGGAGCTCTTGCGACGGGCCATGGAGTTGTGCCTCGGACTTCACGGAGTAGTGGAGGCCCCGGATCGATGTCCGGAGCGGACGGCCGCGGTGGTTAACGTCCCACTTGCGGGGTGTCACGTCCCCGGCCCCAGATGGCAAGCTCGACTGGATCCAACGAGGAGTCCCATGCACATCCGATCGACGTCCTTCGTGCCCTACCAGGTTCTCGACCCCCGCTACGCCTTCGGCAAGCACCACCCGGAAGACCACTTCCAGCTGGCGGGGAACCGCAACCCGCACCTGGCCTGGGGGGACGTGCCCGCGGACACGCAGAGCCTGGTCCTGCTGTGCGTCGACGAGGACGTGCCCAGCGTCGGCGACGACGTGAACCAGGAGGGTCGCACGGTCGACGTGTGGCTGCCCCGGGTGCCCTTCTTCCACTGGGTCCTGGTGGATCTGCCCGCATCCTTGCGCGAGATCGCCGAGGGCAGCCATGCGACCGGCCCGACCCCGCGCGGCAAGAGCCCGGAGCAGGCTGCCGTCTCGGGCGGACGGTCCGGCATCAACTCGTACACCGGCTGGTTCGCCGGCGATGCGGACATGGGCGGGGACTACTACGGCTACGACGGCCCGGCCCCGCCCTGGAACGACGAGCGGGTGCACGCGTACCGCTTCCAGGTCTTCGCGCTGGACGTGCCCTCATTGGATCTGCCCGACCGCTTCGATGGGGCCGCCGTGCGCGAGGCCATGAAGGGACACGTGCTGGCCAGTGCCGAGGTCGTCGGTCTGTACGCCATCAACCCCCAGGCCCTGTCCGGCCGATAGATCCGGGCATTGCCCCTCGGGGCGACGTCCGCTACCTCCCTCGCCCCCTCCAAGCCGGAGCTCCCCTCATGCGCCTCATCTTCGTCGGACCCCCCGGGGCCGGGAAGGGCACCCAGTGCGCCCGCCTCACCTCCCGCCTCGACATCCCCCACATCTCGACCGGGGACATGTTCCGCGCAGCCGTGAAGAGAGGCACGCCGATGGGCGTGCTGGCCAAGAAGGCCATGGACGCCGGTGAGCTCGTCGGTGACGACATCGTCATCGGCATGGTCCGCGAGCGCCTGGGTGAGGAGGACGTGCAGCGCGGCTTCCTGCTCGACGGCTTTCCCCGCACCATCCCCCAGGCGGAGGCGCTGGAGCAGCTGCTCGCCGAGCTCTCGCTCAAGCTCGACGCGGTGATCCTGCTCGAGGTCCCCGATGACCTCATCGTCGAGCGGATCGTCGGTCGCCGCAGCGACCCCGAGACCGGTCGGATCTACCACCTGAAGTTCGATCCGCCCCCGCCCGAGATCGCCGACCGCCTGAAGCACCGCTCGGACGACACCGAGGACGCGGTGCGCTCGCGCCTCAAGGCCTACCACGACCAGACCGCACCCCTGATCCCGTTCTACGAGCAGCGGGACGCCCTGCGCCGGGTCGACGGCGTGGGTTCCATGGACGAGGTCACCGCCCGGCTGGTCGACGCGCTCTCCTGATCGCGCCCCTCGACGCCCGGAACACCGCTTCGTGCTCAAGTTCCGGGCGTTGCTGGCCGATACGGCTCCGGCGACGATCCACGTCCTCGACCGAGAGGACCGTTCCGGAGTTCCCGTGAAGCGCACCGCCCTGCTCCTCCCGCTCGCCGTCCTCGCCGAGGACACGGCACCCTTCCGTCCGCGCACCCGGCCCGCCAACCGCGGTGGCTGGGGCCTGTCCTGGGTGCCCCGCTCGAGCACGCCGGTTCCGACCGACGCCCGAAGGATCGAGACTCCCGAGGACACCGAGGGGCGCGAGGCCGCCTAGCGGGCGCACCGGCCGAGTTCTCGGTCGGCGCCAACGCTGGCAGGGGTGTTACCCGTGCGGCTCTCTGGAGCCCCGCTTGGACCCCACGCCCGCCCCTGACGCCCACGGTCTCGTGGTCGACGACCTCGCTCGCCGCTTCGGCCAGCGCTGGGCGGTGGCGCGCATCGGCTTCACCCTCCCCCGCGGACAGGCCTGCATGGTCACCGGCGCGAACGGCTCCGGCAAGACCACCCTGCTGCGCTGCGTCGCCACCGCGCTCAAGCCCCACCACGGCCGCATCCGGTTCGCCAAGGTGGACCTCTGGCGCCAGCGTCGGGTGGTGCGGTCTCGGATCGCCCTGCTGTCCCACGCGACCCGGCTCTACGAAGACCTCGACGCCCGCGGCAACCTCCGCACCTGGGCCAGCCTGGGCGGCCTGGAGGCGGACATCCCCGATCTGCTCCAGCAGGTCGGGCTGCCGCCCAGCCGCACCGATCCGGTCAAGACCTTCTCTGCGGGCATGCGCCGCCGCCTGGCGCTCGCCCGGGTCCTGCTGAAGCGGCCCGATCTGCTCCTCCTCGACGAGCCGTTCACCGCCCTCGATCCCGAGGGGCGCGACCTGGTCATCCGCCTCGTCGGCGAGCTCCAGGCCCAGGGCACGACGCTGTTGGTCGCGACCCACCTGCCTGCCGTCGCGGGCCGACTGTGCGCCCACCACATCCACATGGAGTCTGGCCGGATCACCGAGTCCACCCTGCCAAATACCGTCAAGGGTGCAGGTTGATCCTCTTCTTCCGTCAGATCGTGGCCATGGCGCTCAAGGACATCCGGGTCGAGCTGCGCTCCCCGGTCCGCGTCTTCGGCGTGTTCTTCTTCTCGCTCGCGCTGATCTTCATGGTCGCGTTCGCCGCGGGCTCGACGACGAAGATCCTCCAGCAGATCGCGGGCGGCACCCTGTGGCTGGGCATCCTGCTCACCTCCAGCCGCTCGCTCGACCAGTCGTTTGCCATCGAGCTGGACGAGGGCGCGCTGGAGGAGCTGGTGCTGTGGCCGGTGGAAGCCGCCGCCATCTTCTACGGCAAGGCCATCGCCAACGCGCTGGTCCTGCTGGTCGTCGCCTGCGCCCTCACCCCGCTGGTCATCGCGGTCTTCGACACGCCGATCCGCGGGGAGTTCTGGCAGCTCGTCCTGTTCCTGGTCCTCGGCTGCACGGCCCTCGCCGCGCCCGGGACCCTGCTCGCCGGCATCACCTCTCGGGCTCGCGGGAGCAGCGTGTTGCTGCCCCTGCTTCTCTTCCCGCTGGTGGTGCCTGCTCTCATGGCCGCCGCCCGAGGCACCACCGTCGTGCTCGAGGGTGACCCCATGGGTCAGTCGCCCGGCTGGCTCGGTGTGCTAGTGCTGTTCAACGCGATCCACTGGTCCATCTCGGGCGTGCTGTTCCGCTTCGTCGTGGAGGAAGCATGAAGCTCCCCTGGGAGCACGTCATCGGCATCATCGGCCTCGGCGTGCTGATCTACGGTCAGTGGTTCGGGCTCGTCGGGGTGCCGCCAGACCGCCACATGGGCGAGGTCGCCCGCATCCTGTTCGTGCACGTGCCCACGGCCTGGAATGCGTTCGCGGTCTACACCGTCGCGTTCATCGGGGCCCTCGGGTACCTGCTCTCCGGGCGCAAGGGCTTCGACCACCTGCTCGAGGCCACGCTGGAGGTGGGCACCCTGCTCACCTTCATGCTGATCCTGCAGGGCAGCATCTTCGCCCGGCCCACGTGGGGCGTGTGGTGGACCTGGGACCCGCGCCTCGTCAGCTCCGCGGTCATGCTCGCGGTGTACGTCGGCGTGCTGGTCCTGCGCACCATCGTGGTCGGCGACGTCGAGCTGCGCGCCATGCTCACCTCGGTCGCCACCATCCTGGCCTCGGTCACCCTGCCCGTGACCTACTTCTCGGTGCAGATCTGGCGCTCCATGCACCAGATGCAGACCGCGCCCACGGACATCGACAGCCCGCTCAAGATGGCCTGGCGCATCAACGCGATCGCGTTCGCGCTCATCGCCACCTGGTTCATCGCCCGGCGCTACCGGGTCGCCCGCGACAACTACACCCGTCGTGAGGCGCCGCCGCTCCCGGAGGTGGCCTGATGGAGACCGAGAACACGACCACCGAGGTGCCGGCCGACACCGCCGCCGGCGCCCCCGAAGGCCTCGCTGGCGGCGTGCTGGACGGGGGATGGTCCTTCATCTGGGCCGCTTACTTCATGACGTGGACCTTCCTGGGGGGCTACGCCATCTACGTGAACGTCCGCCGCTTCCTGTCCGCCCGCGCGGTCGCCGAAGCCGAGGCACACCCTCGGCGTGACTGAAGGACACAGTCCGTCACTGCAACCAAGTGTGGGGTGACGGCACCGCACATCGCGCGGTAGGTACGAACCTTCGACCCGTGGAGGAGTCATGAAGCCCTGGCAGCGACTCGTACTGGCGTTTGTCGCCCTGGGCGTGGCTGGAGCCGCGCTCCTGGTGGTCGTGTACTCGGATCAGATCGCCGGAGACGTGTTCGGCGAAGACAACATGGTCTACTACTGGTCCCCCACGGAACTGAACGACAAGCAGGAACAGGCGGAGAACGCCACGATCCGGCTGGGCGGCATGGTCCGGCGCGGCGATGACCCCGAGTGGGACAAGAAGCTCCCCCTCGAGTTCTACCTGGAGGACGGGGACAACAAGGTGATGGTCCGGTCCACCGGCGCACCGCCCCAGATGTTCCGCGAGGGCATCGGCGCCATCGTCGAGGGCCGCATGTCCGACGACGGCGTGTTCGAGACCGACCGCGTCATGGTGAAGCACAGCAACGAGTACCGGGTCAACGAGGACGGCGACGTGAAGGCCGCGGCCCAGACCCTGGACGGCGTGTAGCCAGCTCATGCTCCTGACCGACCTCATCCCGCTGTCGACCCTCGGGTCGACGCTCGTCCTCGGCGCCGTCGGCATGGCCGCCGTGGGGTCGGTGCTGGGCTTCGTATCCGGCGCGCGCAAGTCGATCGCCGGCCTGCGCTGGGCCCGCGCCCTCGGACTCGGCTTCGCCATCTCGATGATCCTCGCCAACCTGGTGATGATCGCCGCCCTGCTCTCCCGCGACTTCACCGTCTCCTACGTGGCCGAGGTCGGCACCTGGCAGACGCCCCTGCACATCACCATCGTCAGCCTGTGGGCCAGCCTGACCGGCTCCATCCTGCTGTGGGGCGGCGTGCTGGGCCTCTACGTGCTCGGCCTCATCGTGTTCCTGGGCGACCGCCACCGCGCGTACCAGCCGTGGACCCTCGGGGTGCTGCTGTCCATCTGCGTGATGTTCGGGCTCCTGGTCGCGGGCATCGCAAACCCCTTCGCCCCCACCCCGCCGGCCGAGCTGAACGAGCTCGTCCGCACGTTCGGGGCGACCGCGGGCGGCCTGCCGGCGGACGGTCCCGGTCCCAACCCGCTGCTCCAGAACCACTGGCTGATGATCATCCACCCGCCGACGCTGTACCTGGGGTACGTCGGCATGGCCCTGCCCTTCTCCATGAGCGCCGCTGCCCTGCTGACCGGCCGCCTGGAGGCGGGCTGGATGGCGCCCCTGCGGCGGGCCTTCCTGGTGCCCTGGGTCTTCCTCACCGTCGGCATCGTGCTCGGCGGCTGGTGGTCGTACGCGGTGCTCGGTTGGGGCGGCTACTGGGCCTGGGATCCGGTCGAGAACGCCAGCTTCATGCCGTGGCTGACCGGCACCGCCTTCCTGCACAGCTCCATGCTGATGCAGCGGCGCACCTCGATGAAGACGTGGACGCTCATCCTCGGAATGGTGACGTTCATCCTGACCTTGTTCGGGACGTTCCTCACCCGGTCGGGGGTGTTCAACTCGGTCCACGCCTTCGGCACCGGCGCGGTCGGCCCGGTCCTGCTCACCTTCATCGCCATCCTGTCCGTGTTCAGCATCGTGCTGCTCGCCCTCCGCGAGCACACCCTGCACCTCGGCGCCCACGACCTGCCCACCCCGCGCGGGCGCATCCCCCGCGCCGACCAGGTCCAGCCGGTCGCCGTGCGCTGGGTGGCGGGCATCCTGCTGTGGGTCGGCCTCGTCGCCGCCCCCGCCCTCGCCATCACCTGGGCCCTGTGGCGGGCGCTGCCGCTGACGTTCACCATCCCGATCATCAGCGTCGACGTCTTCGTCCCGTGGTGGGGCTGCTTCTTGTGGCTGCCGCTCCTGCTGGTGCTCACCTCACGCCGCTTCCTGTCCCGCGACTTCGTCGTCATCGCACAGAACGGCGTGTTCGCGGTCTTCACCTTCGCCGTCTTCCTCGGCACGATCTACCCGATCCTGTCCGAGGCCCTGCGGGACAAGAAGGTCAGCGTCGGCGAGCCCTTCTTCGACGCCTTCGGCTTCCCGCTGGGCGTGATGATCGTCTGGCTGATGGGCCTCGGACCCATGCTTCCGTGGGGCCAGCAGTCGGTCATCGGCACGGTCCAGCGCTTCATCGCCCCGCTCGGACTGGCCCTGCTGGGCACCGGCGCCGCCTGGCTCGTGCTGGGGATCGACAAGTCCTACACCCTGCTCGCCATCTTCGTCTGCCTGGGCGCGCTGTTCGCCAACCTCGGCGAGCTGGTCGCTCCCATGGTCCTCCGCCTGCGCAAGGGTGGCGGACCGGGTGCGGTGTTCGACCTGCTGCGCAAGGGCCGGCGGCGCTGGGGCGGCCACATCGCCCACTACGGCGTCATCATCTGCGTGCTCGGGGTCGCCATCTCGAAGGGCTACCAGGTCGAGCGTGACCTCATGCTCACCCGCGACCAGGCCGGCGAGTTCTCGATCAGCGGAGAAGAGGGTAGCGAGGCGGACTTCAGCCTGCGCTACGTCGGCAGCGACCGCATCGCCGAGTCCCACCGCGTGGTGCAGGAGGCTCACTTCGAGGTGTACCAGCACGGACAGCTGGTCGGCGTCTACTCGCCCGCCCTGAACAAGTACCCGATGCGCTCCGAGGCCCTGCCCTACCCGGCGATCCGCTCGACCCTGACCCACGACCTGTACCTGTCCCTGCTCTCGGTCCAGCCAGACGGCAGCCGCGCGTCGGTACACGTGAAGTGGATCCCCGGAGTCATCTGGATCTGGATCTCGGCGCTCATCATCCTGTTCGGCACGTCCCTGGCCATCTGGCCCGACACCCGCCGCGCCGCAGCAGCCTCCGTGCGCAAGTCCACGGACAAGGCCGCATGAGCCAGGGCCCGAAGGTCAACTGGTGGATCCTCGGCGGCGGCATGGCCGTGCTGCTGGGTTTTGTCGCCCTGATGCTCTACGGCTTCACCCAGGACCCCCGCGAGCTCGAGTACGACGTGCTCGTTGGCAAGCGGGCCCCTGCGCTGAGCCTCACCGACATGGACGGCAACGAGGTCTCGCTCGAGGACCTGCGCGGAAAGCCGGTGGTGGTGAACTTCTGGTCCACCTGGTGCATCCCCTGCCGCCAGGAGCACCCGCTGCTGCAGCGCTACCCGGCAGCCTACCCGGAAGTGACGTTTCTAGGGGTCATCTACCAGGATACGGCCCCCAAGGTGAAGCGCTTCCTGGAGCGCGATCCGGTCCCCTACCCGACCCTGATGGACCCCGGCGGCCGCGTCTCCATCGACTACGGGGTGACCGGCGTGCCTGAGACCTACTTCATCGACCGCGACGGCCAGATCACCCACAAGCAGGTCGGTCCCCTCACCGAGGACGTGCTGGTGGCGCAGCTGGAGAGGATCTCCCAGTGAAGCGCCTCCTGCTCGCCTGCCTCATCGGCGCTGCGACGCCGTCCCTCACCCTGGCCGCCGGTCCGGGTGGCGGCGGCGTCGAGGTGGCGCTGGACGAGTCGGTGGAGGAGCTGGCCCAGGAGCTCGGTCCTCCCGGCGAGCCTCCCGCGACCGACCTCGAGGCGGCGGAGCGCGCGCGGCACATCAGCAAGGGCCTGCGCTGCCCGATCTGCCAGGGCAGCAGCATCCAGGACAGCCCGGTCGAGAGCGCGACCAACATGCGCAACCGGGTCCGCGAGATGGTCGACATGGGCTTCGACCAGGAGCAGATCAACGCCTACTTCCTGTACCGCCATGGCGAGAGCATCCTGCTGGCCCCCCCCGCCGCCGGGCTGAACTGGCTGGTGTGGGTCGGCCCCGCCCTGGCCGGTGGACTCGCCCTGGCCGTGCTCGCCGGCGTCGCTGCCCGCTGGCGCAAGGAGCCTGACGCCGTGCCCCTGCCTTCCGAGACCGGCGACGCCCCGCTGGACGCCTACGAGCAGCGCCTGCTCGATGAGATCGACAGCTGATGCGCATCCTCGAGCTGCTGTGGATCTTCGTGGAGGCCTTCTCGGACCCGGTGTGGATCCCGCCCTTCGTCGTGCTCGGCCTGGGGCTGGTCGCCGGCATCGTGCTGGCCATCGTGCTGACGCGGAGGTCGGAGGGGCTGCTGCTGGACGCCGAGGCGGAGCGCATGGACCTGCTCCGGCGGCGGGACACGGTCATCGAGGCGGTCCGGGCGTTGGACCTGGAGAAGGACAAGCTATCCGCCGAGGACTACGAGCGCGAGAAGCGCGCGCTGCTGCATCACGGCGCAAAGGCACTGAGAGCCTTGGAGGAACCGGTGGACAAGGAGGAACGCCAGGCGCTGATCGCCTCGGTGGAAGCTCAGCGCGAGAGCCTCGGTGAGGCCCGCGTGGAGGCGATCACCGCCCTGCTTCAGGGCGCGGATCTGGCGGTGGAGCAAGCGCCCGAGAGCGGCAACACGCCGGCCTGGGTCGGTGCGCTGGCGGTGCTGGGCGGGATCGTCGCCTTGCTCCTGGTCTTCCTGGGCCTGACCGCGTACGAGTCCAGCGCCCAGCACGCCCAGCAGGCGGAGGAGGGCCCGCGGACCCCGGCCATGGCGCAGACCCCGTCTGCACCCCGGGCGCCGCAGATGGGCGAGCAGGAGAAGGCCTGGGTCGCGAACCTGGAGCAGAACCCGCAGGATCTGACCGCGCTGAACGGCCTCACCGACTGGAACATCCGCATCCAGGACTGGGAGCAGGCAGCGTCCTACAACGCGCGCGCCCTGGCTGCCGACGCGAAGGACCCCGAGGCTCGCGTCTGGAAGGCGCTGCTGGACTACCGCGAGGGCAACTTCCCGCGGGCGGTGGACGAGCTCGAGGCCGTCATGGCCGACAACCCCGACTACCCGCGCGCCTACCAGTTCCGCGGCATGATCCACCTGCAGCTCCGCGAGATCGACCAGGCGATCGTGCTCTTCGAGCAGGCCCTGGAGCGCACCGACGACGAGCGCGGAAAGGCCGGGATCCGCCAGCTGATCGGCGAGGCGCGTCAGGCGAAGGCCGCGATGGCCCCCGAGCTTGGGGGCACGGTGAGCCTGGCGGACGGCTTCGACCCGGCCAGCCTCCCGCCCACGGCCTCGCTGTTCGTCAGCGTGAAGGCGGCCAACGGGCCCCCCATGCCCCTGCGCGCGGCCAAGTTCCCGATCGACAGCTTCCCGGTGAAGTTCGAGCTGTCCAGCATGGACGCCCCGATGCGCGGCGGCCCCCTGCCCGAGACCGTCACCGTCACCGTCAAGGTGGACCTCGACGGCAACCCGATGGGCGACGACGAGGGCGCCCCCAAGACCGTGGTCGAGGGGGTCAAGCCCGGCACGATGGACCTCGCGGTGGTGCTGGGGGGCTGAGCGCCTCGCGCGGCGAGCGCCCCCGAGACCGCAGGTCCTGGCCGCTGGTGACGCAAGGCAGACGGGTCCGGGCCGTGCCAAGGTTGATCGCAGCACCAACGCCTGACGCTGCGCCAAACCACGC
>CALATR010000660.1 GCA_937891875.1 uncultured Pseudomonadota bacterium
CAGCGACGCGACCTCGCGCGCGCCCACTCCCCTCCTACAGGTTCCCCAGCCGCTTCTTCGCGTCCTTCGCCGCCTCGCTCTTCGGGTAGTCGCGCTGCACGTCCTCGTAGAAGATGCGGGCGCCGTCCGGGTTGCCCATGGCCTCGAAGGCCTCGCCCTGGCGGAGCATGCTCCAGGCCGCCCAGTCGCTGCGCTTGTGCTTGTCCACCACCACCTGGTAGGCGCGGGCGGCGCGGCCCCAGTCCTTCTCGTTGCTGTAGGTCTCGCCGATGCGGTAGCGGACCTCCGCCGCAAGGGTCGTGCCCTCGTGCTGCTCCAGCGTCTTCTCCAGGATGAACCTGGCGAGTCCCTGCTTGCCCGCGCGCATCTCCTCGATGGCCCGGTCGAGCTTGCCCTGGGCCGTCGGCGGCAGCTCCATGCCGCCGCCCTCCTCCGGATCCTCCCCCGGGTTGCCCCCCGCGCTGCCGGTGCCTGCGACCGCGTCCGGGTCCACCTGGGGCTTCGGTGGGGGGGAGATGCCCAGCGACTTCTCGATCTGCTTGAGGCGCGCCTCGTCCCAGAGCTGGCGCGCCTCCTGGGCCTGGGTGTAGGCGTCGAACTGCTGCTGCAGGTCGTCCACCTGGAACTGCAGGGTCTCGATCTCGCCGCGCAGGCCGCGCATCTGGTCGTTCGCCTGGTCGAGCGCCTGGAGCAGATCGCCCTTGTCCCGCCCGATCACGCGCAGGCTGGACTGCACCTGGTCGAGCTGCTGCTCGGCCTCCTGCAGCGACTTCTCGAGCTCGGCCTGGCGGGTGCCCAGCACCGAGATCTGCGCAGCGGCCGCCGTCTGCGACTCGGTGATGTGCTTGGGCACGCAGCCCACGCCCAGCGCGAGCGCCAGCGGAAGCAGGAGCTGGCCAGTCCGGATCATCAGTCCTCCACCACGATCTCGACGCGACGGTTCTTCGCCCAGGCCGCCTCGGTGTGGCTCCGATCGACCGGACGCTCCTCACCGTACGACACCGTGCGCAACACCCGCACCGGCACCCCGCTTCCGGACAGGTAGCTGTGCACCGCATCGGCGCGCCGCTGGCCGAGCGCCAGGTTGTAGTCGGTGGTGCCCCGCTCGTCGGCGTGGCCCTCGATGCGGATGCGCCCGCCCACCGCGGTGTAGCAGGGGATCAGCGGGTCGATGGCGTCGCGGGCCTCGCGGGAGAGCACGTCCTCGTTGAAGCCGAACTGCACGGTGAGCTGGCTGCAGTCGACCACGTCGACCTTGGGCTGCACCGACAGCGCGCGCCGCAGGGTCACCGACTCGCCGTCGGGGTTGGTGACGGTGACGTCGTAGGCGCCCTGGGGCAGCGGCGGCAGGTCGACCGAGAGGCGGGCGTCGGTGTGCACGCGCACGTTGGTGCCCTCGAAGGGACCGACGGCGACGGTCGCGCGCTCCTGCAGGCCGGCACCGATGATATCCGCGGTCAGCCCGGTGTTGGGCTCGACCAGGTCGGGCATGATGCGGCTCACCTGGAGCTTGCGCTCGAGCTTGATCTTCTGCCAGGCCGCGTCGCTGTCCTCGGTGTCACCGGTGTCGTCGGGCTTGCACTTGCACCCACCCTTGAAGCCGAGCATCGAAGGCACGATCAGCAGGGCGAGCATGGTGAGGGCGAGGGGGCGGGTCCAGGACCGGGCCGTGCTGGGGGGGACCGTCATGGCAGGCTCGTGGGTATGGGGGGAGGGTCGTGGTGGCGAGGGAGGAGAGCGGGTGACGACGGAGGGTCGGGCTGCCGAGGGGATCGGCGCATCGTCGGGGAGATGGGGGCGC